>DAWO01000043.1 GCA_002509485.1 Methanolinea sp. UBA477 | reverse complement strand
GTCAGCCTCGCGGAGATCGCGACCATCAGGCAGGCGATCTCGGACGGGACCCTGTGGGAGCTCGTCGACGAGCGGTGCCGGAGCCACCCGATGCTCCTCCGGGGATACCGGGAACTGTTGGCTTTCGGCGACGAACTCGAGCGCCACGACCGTGTCTCGAAGAGGCGGTTCTTCTACAGGGGATCGGAGAGCTGTGCGAGGACCGAGGTATTGCGGTACCACCGGGTCATCGGCAGGGTCGCCACGGGAGAGAAGGTCCTCATCGCCGCGGACGGCAGGAAGCGGGAAGGCTTCGACCAGGTCTTCTTCTTCAAACCCCCGTTCGGGCCGTATCTCCCGGAGTTGAAAGAGACGTTTCCCATCGGGCAGTCCGAGATCCCGGACTGGGACGAGGACATGGTGTCGAGCGGGTGCGAGGGAATACGAAGCCTGGCACATGCCCACCCGGAGTCGGTCTTCGCAGTCTCCTGCACGGGGGCATGGGAAGACCAATTCAGGCGTATGCTCCCCGGAATCGAGGTGATATGCGACCATGTTTGAGGGAAAAAAGAGGGACACGCTGGCGAGGACCGGGATCTTCACCCGTCACGATCTGAGTATCAATCTCCCGGACGCAATTGAACCTGAAGAGATTTTTCCCGGACTGGCGGGCTCCCGCTGCGAGAATGTCCCGCTCTCCGCGGACCCGGAGTTCGCAGCACGATACCTTCCCGGCGGGAAAGACCCAGTATTCGTGCACCCGGCAGTACCGGTCCCCGTCGAATCCGGTTCATGCGTCATGGTGCCCTGCTGGCACACGGCTTTTTCCAACCCGCGGAACTACGTGAAGTGGCTTGTCGCGCTCAAGGACAGGATCCCGCCCGACACCGCCTGGTACGCTCCCGGTTCTGCGCTTCCCTCGAATGTGTACATCCTCTGCTACTCGGGATTCGACCTCTTCGATTTCACCGCAGTGGACCTTGCATCGGCACAGGGCCGCTTCTGCACCCCCGAGGGCGAGTTCCCTGCCGATCTGATGGACTCGGGCGTCTGCACCTGCGAGGGGTGCAGGAACGGGGACCTCGTGCAGCACAACCGGCTCTCTCTTGTCCGCGAAATCCGGCTCGTGTCATGGTTCATTGCCGAATCACGGTTGCGCGAGCTCGTCGAAGCGCGGTGCAGGCTACACTCTTCGCATGTCGCCATACTCCGGCATCTCGATGATCACGGGGAATTCATGGAGCGCCATGCCCCCGTCGCACGAGCGGTACCGCTTGGGGCTACCACGGGGGAGGTGCTCCACCGTGCAGAGGTGGTACGGTTCGCAGACAGGGTCTGCACCCGGTACACGCCACCGGAGGGGGAGTGCATCGTCCTGCTCCCCTGCTCGGCACGAAAGCCCTACTCGCTCTCCCGGAGCCACAGCCAGCTGAAGGGAGCCGTCCGAGGACGGGCGGTTGAGCTGATCGTCACCTCCCCGCTCGGCCTTGTCCCGCGGGAACTCGAGATGGTCTACCCCGCCGCCCATTATGACGTCCCGGTAACCGGCTACTGGGACAGGGAGGAGCTCTCGTTCGCGGCAGGCGTCCTCTCCAGGTACTTCGAAAAGAACCCGCCGGAAAGGGTGCTCGCCCACCTGGAGGGGGGAGCGCTTGAATCGGCCCGCATGGCCGCCGATAAGGCGGGAATCGACCTCGAGGTGACCTGTGCCCGTCATCCCCTCTCCCCGGAGTCGCTGGCAGGACTCGACGAGGCGTTATCGGGAGAGAGGAAAGTTTTCCATGATATTGTAAGGGGCACTGCGAGCTGGCAGTTCGGGTGCACTATCGACACGTCAGGCCTGCGTATCCGTGGCAGGTATCCACGGCTCATGGCCGTCGCAGACAGGAGGCCGTACTTCTCATTCGATACGGCGACCGGCCTCCTTCGGCCGACCCTGGACGGCTGGACCCTGATTCCCGGGGTCTACCGGGTCACCATCACGGATTTTGTTCCGAAGGGTGACATCCTCGCACCCGGTGTTACCGGTGCCGACCCCATGATCCGTCCCGGAGACGAGGTACTCGTGGAAGGACCGGGTGTCAGGGCCACGGGACGGGCCATGATGTCTGCCGGCGAGATGCTCGCCTCGAAGCGCGGGGTGGCGGTCAGGGTGCGTAAGATAAAGAGAGAGTAGATACAACAAAATTGCAGGAATATACCGGCTGTCAGAGGAGTGAACCGGTTGTACAGGGTCGAAAAAGCAGAAAAACTCGCAGCCAAAGTCTTTCAGATGTGGGTATGCGCACCGCACGTCGCCAGGCAGGCACGGGCAGGCCAGTTCCTGATCGTCAGGATCGACCAGCAGGGAGAGCGAATTCCGCTCACCATCTCGGCGGTAGAGGACGATTCGGTGAGGATTATCTTCATGGCCATAGGGAAGACGACATCACACCTGTCCGAACTGAAGGCCGGGGATACCATTCTCGATGTCGCCGGCCCGCTGGGAAAGCCAAGCGAGATCCCGTCAAACGGAACATGTGCAGTGATCGGGGGTGGTGTCGGGATCGCCAGTACGCCGATCATCGCCCGCGCTGCAAAAGCCGCAGGCAACCACGTGACAGGAATAATCGGGGCCAGGAATGCCGATCTCCTCATACTCGAAGACGAGATGCGGGAGATCTGCGACGAACTCTACATCACGACCGATGACGGGAGCAGGGGGACACACGGGTTTGTCAGCGACGTCCTGCGGACCCGGCTCGAGGAAGGCCCGATGGACTGCGCCTGGATCATCGGCCCCGCGATCATGATGAAGGTCACGTCCCAGGTCACGTTGCCCTATGGTGTGAAGACCTACGTGAGCCTGAACCCGATTATGGTCGACGGGACAGGAATGTGCGGCTCGTGCAGGGTCGTGGTGGGCGGAGAGACCCGCTTTGCATGTGTCGACGGTCCTGAGTTTGATGCGCACCAGGTCGATTTCGACACCCTCATGCAGCGGCAGCGGATCTATCTCAGGGAGGAACGGGAAGCCCTGGACGTGTATCACAACGACAGGTGTGCGTGCCGGGAGAACGGGCTTCATGACTGACCGTCCCGCAGATGAACGGGTACACGACTTTCTTGAGGTCGACCAGGGCCTCACACCCGCCACCGCTGTCGTGGAAGCAGAACGGTGCATCCGGTGCAAGAAACCCACCTGTGTCGGGGGATGCCCGGTCGAAATCGACATCCCTGCTTTTCTTGCCGAGGTCGCCTCTGCGAATTTCAGGGGGGCGGCAGACATCATCAAGCGGGACAACCTCTTCCCGGCAATATGCGGGAGGGTCTGTCCGCAGGAGATCCAGTGCGAGGGCTCCTGCATCCTCGGAAAGAAAGGTCTCCCTGTCAGGATCGGTGCATTGGAGAGGTTTGTAGCCGACTGGGAGAAGGAACAGGGGATATCCCTTCCGGATGTGGCCCAGCCGACAGGAAAACGGGTGGCGGTGGTGGGATCGGGCCCTTCAGGGCTTGCAGCAGCTGCAGAACTCGCCCGGGCAGGCCACAAAGTGACAATTTTCGAGTCCCTGCACAGGCCCGGTGGCGTGCTTGTATACGGAATACCCTCCTTCCGGCTTCCAAAGGTCGTCGTCGAAGCCGAGATTGCACAGATCGCCATCATGGGAGTGGAGATCCGTCTCAATCACCTCGCCGGCCAGAGCGTGACCGTGGACGAACTGCTCTCGTATGACGCGGTCTTTCTCGGAACCGGGGCAGGACTCCCCTTCTTCATGGGCATACCCGGGGAGAATTTAAACGGCGTCTATTCTGCGAACGAGTTCCTGACCAGGGTGAACCTGATGCATGCCGACCGGTTCCCGGAGTTTGATACGCCGGTTGCCCGGGGCAGCAGGGTTGTCGTGGTGGGTGGGGGAAACGTTGCGATGGATGCCGCCCGCACCTCACGGAGACTCGGAGCCAGGGTCACACTCGTCTACCGGAGACGGGAGGACGACCTGCCGGCCAGGTGGGCAGAGATCATCCATGCAAAGGAGGAGGGAGTCGAGATCATCTGCTGTGCAAACCCGGTCAGGATCCACGGTGATCCCGAGGTGACCGGTGTCGAATGCGTGAGAATGGAGATGTGCGCAAACGACGTGAGCGGGAGGCCGGAGCCCCAGCCGATTCCCGGAAGCAACTTTACAATCGATGCCGATGTCTGCATCGAGGCGATAGGCCAGGGCCCCAATCCCCTTCTCATCCGGCAGATGCGGGGGGTGGAATACGGCCCGAAGGGAAACATCCTCGTCGACGAAGAAGGGAGAACGGCCATACCGCACGTCTTTGCCGCCGGTGACGTGGCTACCGGTGCGGCAACGGTGATCCTTGCGATGGGTGGGGCAAAGACCGCCGCAAAGGCGATCGACAGGATGCTCCGCGAAGAATAAATTGTTATCCGGGCCTCATTTCACGTCCTGCTCTCAGGATGCGGGACGGAGACATTCTTTTCATTCATTCATGTAAGACCGGATAAGCCCGGCGAACACATCGCATGCGCCCTCCAGCGACTCGATGGAGACACGCTCGTCGATCGCATGGAGCAGGCTGATATCACCGGGCCCGTATTCTACGACAAAGAACCCGGCTTTCCTTAGAAAACGTGCATCACTTGCCGCCCAGGAGACGATCGGGGACCCGGAGGAACCATAAACCCTGGCAATCTCGTGGAGCGTTCTCTGGACGACCCTGGTGTCAGGGGACGTGAACGAGGGCCCGGCGCTGTCACCCGACGAGATCTTCGCCCCCGGCGCCGATGAGACGAGATCCTCTTTCAGGGCAGAGATCGAGCATCCCCACGGCAGCCTGATATCGAGCTCGAGAGTGCAGGACTGTGCGACGATGTTGGCCTTCTCACCCCCTTCTATCCTTCCCGGGTTGAACATGACCCGTCTCAGGACATGTTCACCATCAGACAACCCGACCTCTTCCTCGAGCACCCGTGACGACTCCCCGATGATTGCGGAGAGTTCCGGGCCGGGATCATGGTCCTGCGAATGGATATCCTTCAGGCGTTCAAGCAGGCTGTATGCCTCCATGATAGCGGATACTCCCCTGAGCGGGTAGAGAGAACTGTGGCCCGGTTCACCAATGAATTCAAACCTGATACGCATCAGGCCTTTCTGCCCGATATTCGGGTGGAGTGCGGGGGTGGGTTCTGCAATCAGGCAGTCACAGGGAGAGAGAAGCCCTTCTGCCAGGAGGTGCCTGATCCCGAAGGTCCCGCTCGTCTCTTCGTCACAGACGAATGCCAGGTCACAGGGTAGTTCTTCCCCGGAATCGACGACCTCCCGGCATGCCGAGAGGATTGCCGCACAGCCCCCCTTCATGTCGGTTGCGCCCCGTCCCCAGACGAAACCGTCACGGATATCTCCCGAGTAGGGATCGACGGACCATCCCTCTTTTAATGCCGGAACCACGTCGACGTGGCCGCAGAGGAGAAGCGGGTTTGTTGTGTGAGCACTCACGAGGTTCGTCCGTCCATCCCTGTTGCTCGTTATCCTGGTCTGGATACCGAGAGCCTCTGTGAAGCCTCGTATGTATTCGATGACCCCGCTGGTGTCGCCCGGCGGGTTCTCACTCCTGATGGAGACCAGGTCCTGGCAGAGCTGTGCGACGTTCATGGAGGCGGACCATTCTTTTCTTCAGGCCTTATGCTTGAACTCCTCGATGAGCTGACCAAGCGAGGCATCGCTATAGAGCGTTTTTAAGAAATCCTGCTTGAAAAATTCGTCAATGAGCTGGCGGAAGACATGAGGGCGAATGGGGTTCGTGCTGTCCCGCTCAAAGACGATGCGGAAACTCAAGTACATCGCCTCGTCTTCGGTATCGTAGATCTTTCTCCAGAGCGTCGGCAGCGCTTCGAAGCGCCCGGGATGTTCTGCCCGGAGCCAGTTGATGAAGGCAGGGAACTTCTGGCGGTCACCCTCTTTCGCCTGGTCGACCCTGCACCTGAGATACTCGCCTGTCATCATCACCCGTGGAGACTTGTAGTGATAGGCCATGAGACCGACCGTGTAGTCCAGGTGGGCAAGGGCATCCATAAAATAAAAAGCAAGAACCGGATGCCACATGTTCTCGTCCTGCAGGATCAGGGATTTCTCGTACAGGTGTTCCAGAACATGTATATATTCCTGGTCTGAAGCCATGTTTTGTATATTCGACCCGTTCAGGGATATAAATTTGCAATGGGGCCGAATCGGAAAAAACCTCATCGCTGTTTTGTGTATCCGCATACCAATTCAGTCACTCACAACCGCTGCCGGGGCGTCCTCACAGAACTCATATCCAATTGCTCAAATTTTGACTGTGAATCAGCCTCGGGGCGTCCTTCGGGCGGCGGCGCAGACATCGCACATGGGGGTGTGGGGGCGGATAGCCCCCACAAAATGTATCCGGTTCATCAATCCTGCCCGCACCTGGTAGCGAAGAGCCAAAAAAAGATCCTCCCCGTTCATGGCCCACTGTTGTTTCACGTGGGAACGCAGGAACGGATCGGGTCATTCCACCACGTCGCCATGGGATCGCAGCGTGATGGTGATGCGGGTGGCACCCGGCAGCCCGGGCCTGGGTCCGTCCATCGCACTCGTGTACCCGGGAAGGAGCGTCTTACTTGTAGAACGGTTCACGCCGCCGGACGGCCTCGACGAAGAGATCGCGAAGTTCCTGTCCGGTTGCACCCCTGATATCGACGTGGTTGTCGGTCCGGAGCAGGCAGGGCTTCAACTTGCCGTCCGATGTGACACGGAGCCTGTTGCAGTATCCGCAGAACTCGGTGTTGTGCAGTGGTCGTACCACCTCCACCTCGGCCCCGTCCATGCAGTACTTCTTCCGGTGATGCATCCTCCGGGTGATGATCTGCTTCGAGTTTTCGGCCAGCATATCTTCCACGCCATTCAACTGGCTGTGATGGACGCACCCGCCCATCTCCATCAGCTCGATGAGTTGGAGGACGAGGTTTCGGTTTCCCTTCACGTAGTTGATGAGATCGCCGATCTCGTTCTCGTTTATACCCTGGAGGACGACCATGTTGATCTTGACCGGCGTCAGCCCGGCATCGACTGCCGCCTCGATACCTGCGAGGGCGTCAGAGAGGCGATCATGACCGGTTATCCGCCGGTATGTATCCCTGTTGAAGCTGTCGAGGCTGACATTCACCCGTGACAGCCCTGCCGACTTGAGGTCTTCCGCCATCCCCGCCAGGAGGACGCCGTTGGTTGTCAGCGAACTCTCCATCCCGTCCGGGACCGATTGGATGATATCCGGGAGGTCTGACCGCAGGAGCGGCTCTCCGCCGGTAAATTTCACGCTTCTAATCGAGAATTCTTTTGCGACGTTCAGGATTTCGGCTATCTCTGCTGCACTCATCCGGTACCGGGACGAATCCTCGCCCTCCGAATGGCAATAGATGCAGTTCAAGTTACATGCCGGGGTAAGACTGATCCGGATATTTGTTACCGGACGGTTATAGGGGTCCTTCAGAATCATACTGGCAGCCCGTGAAGTTTTTTGCAATGATGTAGATCTCCGAACTTCCTTTGCGTGACGCTCTGCACCGGAACGTCTTTACCGAGAGGAAATATCTCCTGACCTCTGCAAGAAGGATATGAAAATCCTCTCCCTGGAACGATTTCAACACGAAATTTCCGCCTGTTTTCAGGACCCGGCATGCGAATGCGAGGGCATCGTCACCAAGACCTGTCGCCCGTGCCTGGTCATAGCTCCGGTGTCCCGAGAGTTTCGGGCTCGCGTCAGAGAGGACGATACTGACCTGGCCGAGGATACTCCTGACCTTCTCCCGTGCATCGTCCCGCGTGAAGTCTCCGACAATGGTCTCTACCCCCTCGATCGGGAGGATGGGGTTTAAGTCGATTCCGACGACCTTTCCCCTCGTGGCCTGCCTCGCAACCTGGAGCCAGCTTCCAGGTGCCGCACCGAGATCCACCACGTTGTCGTCATCACGCATGATATGATGACGCTCCTGTATCTCCAGCAGCTTGTAGGCGGCCCTGGACCGGTATCCCTCGCGCATTGCCCGTATGTAATTCCGGTCTTTACTCCACTGCGAACCCATCTCCCCTCTCCAACACCGGTCGCCCGGATCACGTGATGAAATCAGATATCATTAAAAATATGGTGGTGTAGTTAATATTACATATATACGGGGTGAATGATGTTAAAAGCAACGATTGATGCAGATATTCTCAAGGAATCCATCGATGCAATATCGGCGCTGGTGACCGAGTGCCGTCTGCATACCGACGATACAGGCATGAGCACCCGGGCAGTGGATACCGCAAATGTCGCGATGATCTCGCTCTCCCTCAAGAAGGAAGCTTTTGAATCCTTTGAATCGACGAAGAACGAACTCGGGATGGATATTGCCAAGATGAAGAACATCTTTGGCATGATGGGGAAAGACGATCTCATCATCCTCGAGCTTCCCGACGACGGGCACAAACTGAAAGTGAGTTTTGAGGGATACCGGTATTCCATAACCCTCCTTGATCCAAACACGATACGAAAAGATCCGAACCCTCCAAACATCGACCTTCCCGGGAAGGTCGTCCTGTCAGGAAGCGAACTCAATAATGCGATAAAGGCCGCATCGGTAGTCTCCGACAAGATGGCCCTTGGAATCGACCCTGCGAACCAGCTCTTCTATATGTCCGCCGAGGGAGACACCGATCATATCAGGAGAGAGTTTGGGAAGAACGAGGTGAACTACATCAACAGCTCGGAGGCCCGCTCCCTCTTCTCGCTCGATTACTTAAAAGACATGGGGAAGGTCATGAACAAGGCGGAGGAGGTCGAGGTATCGCTTGGCATCGACCATCCGGCCAAGTTCTCGTTCTATATTGCCGGTGGAAACGGACACGTGGAGTATCTGCTCGCACCCCGGATCGAGGCAGACTGAAATGAGGGTCTCCCTCGAACTGAAAGACTTTGCAAAATACCCCTTTTTAAAAGAATCCCAGCAGTTTATTGCAGCATATTCCCAGGGAGTGGAACAGTTCATCAACTCGAACCCGGGAAAGGTGGCCATCAGGTACGCGATGGAACGCGTCGAGGGGGCATTGAGATCAGCGGAAAATATCGCGGATAAGAACCCCGAAGAGGTGCCTTCGGACAGTTTCGGGGTGAAGATGTCCATATCCGGGTACGCACTGGCACGGGTCATCGTCTCCTGCACGAAGGAACGAAACGTGATGGAGCGTCTCTCCCGGTACGAGGCGAACAGGGCGTACCGTTACCTGATCGACGAGGAAGAGTCAAAGAAGTCCTTTATCGCATCGAGCGTCGGAGTCGTGGTCTCCGGGGCGGCCATCCCCGTCACGAGGTATATCGAGATCGTGAGCCGGCTGAACGATGAGCGGTGGCGGCTCGTAAACCGCGACGTGGATGGCGGATTCGTGCATGTCGGGTCGCTGGAGATGGATGAACTCGTGCGCGAGGCGATCCGCGTCCTGGTCTCATCCCAGCTCCCACTACCGGTACCTGAACGGATATGCAGCCTCATCTCCCCGTACACAGAGAAGATATCCGGTATTTACCAGACATACCTGCTGGAACAGTTCGGAACGGTGGAAGAGGACTGTTTCCCGCCCTGCATCCAGGCGCTTATTGCGGCACTCACGGATGGCAGGAACCTCCCCCACACAGGACGTTTTGCCCTGACGGCATTCCTCCACAATATCGGGATGGACAGCACGCAGATCATCGAACTCTACTGCAGGGCACCTGATTTCGACATAGAAAAGACGCAGTACCAGGTGGAGCATATATCGGGAAGGGGCGGGACGGAGTATACCGCACCGTCGTGTGCGGCAATGAGGACAAACAGTCTCTGCGTCAGAAAAGACGATATCTGCGAGCGGATAAACCATCCGCTCAGTTACTACCGGTTCAGGAAGAGAAGAGAGAAGGCTCCCGCTACGCAAACTTCGTATTAATCAGGTACCCTGCTGTGCTCATCACTGCGATGAATACGACGATCGCGATTATGTATGCAATACCGGGATCCATCAACCCCGGCAGGAAGATGAGCAGTGTGATGAATAGAAGAAAACTCCCCACCGCAGAGATTATGTCCATGAGCCGTGCGTCCATGGTCTAGTATTTTTTTGCTGATTCCCTATATCTGTATCTTTTTTTCGTGTGACCTGCCGTCATCGGAAAGGGATTTAAGTCGGCGTGCGGCATACCGTAATCATCATGAGCAGCAAAGATCGGGAAGACCTGGTTGCAGTGCTGAAGGCCGGTGTGAGCCGCCTGGAGGAGTTCATGAGCGCGGACCTCATCCCCGAGGTCGGCACAAACATCGCATATGCGCTTCCGAATGCCCGGACGCCGGATGACGTTGCGGCTGTTGAGGGGAGGATAGTACGCCTCGCAGGAAGAGCGCATGCCGTCGGCGACGTCGGGTTCGGGGCAAGCGATCACGTCGCACGAATCGTCCTCACCGCCATGAAATTCGATCCCGCTGTCAGGGCTGCCGCAAATATCAGGTACAGCCCGGAGAACGTCTCCCTGCTCGAGGATATGCTTCTTGAAGTGTGCTCGTTCGACCGGACAAAAGAGCCCCCTGGAATACGCACGATGGACTGGGGTGTCGCCTCGTGCTGCAGGTCAGGAGTTCCCGACGTGATATATGACCGCGGAGGAATGGGGAAAGAGCCGATGATCCGGATTCTCGGGGAGGATCCGGAGGTCATTGTAAAAAATATTATTAAGCTATCAGCACGCATAATAATAGAATAACCGAGGAATGGAATACATGGGAATAAAACCGACCTATATCAAGGCAATCGGCATCGAGCTCCTCTCGTCATACGGGAAACGTTTTACCAACGATTTTGATGAGAATAAGCTGATTGTAGCAGAAGTCACGACTATTGAGAGCAAGAGAGTACGCAACCGGGTAGCCGGATACGTCACAAGAAAAATAAATACCGGAAGACACTCATAGACCTAATGTATGTTTGAGGGTGTTCTTCCCGCAATTATTACTCCTTTTCGTAGAAATTCAGCGATGGATGTTGACCTGGAGGGTCTCCGGTCAAATATCGAGTTCCTGATCGGGCAGGGGGTACATGGAATCGTGCCCTGCGGTTCGACAGGAGAATCAGCAACACTATCATTCGAGGAGCATGACAGGGTGATATCGGAGACGATCGATGTCGTCAACGGTCGCGTCCCTGTCCTGGCAGGTACAGGATCGAACAACACCGCCGAAGCGGTCGCTCTGACAAAGAACGCAAAAGAGCTCGGTGCGGACGGGGTACTCGTCATAAGCCCCTACTATAACAAGCCGAACCGGTCGGGCCTCGTAAAACATTACACGATCCTGGCCGACCTGGATATCCCTGTGGTCATGTACAACGTGCCCGGGCGCACGGGCCAGAATCTTCTTCCCGACATGGTCATCGAACTGGCTTCCCACCCCAATATCGTCGGGATCAAGGAAGCCAGCGGGGATATCGGCCAGGTCTCGCGGATAATCGAGGGGACGCTCGACGAGGACTTCCTGGTCATATCAGGCGATGACGCAATCACCCTGCCGATGCTTGCCATGGGGGGTGCCGGCGTGATCTCGGTGGCAGCCAACGTGGAGCCGGGCCGAATGGTCTCCCTGTTTGAGTACTTCTGCGATGGCGATCTCGAGATGGCCCTGGATATCCACTACGAGCTCTCCCCGCTTTTCCGGGCGATGTTCATCGACACCAACCCGATTCCCGTGAAGAAGGCCGTAGAGCTTCGTGGTATGGCTGCCGGCCCGGTCAGGCTGCCACTGGACGAGCTGGATGCCCAGAAGACTCATGCTCTAAAGGAGGTTCTTGATTTGTATGATTAAGGTTGCAGTATGCGGTGCACTGGGCCGCATGGGTTCCACGGTGGGCCGCATGGTGAACGAGTCCTCCGACCTGGAGCTCGTCGGCGGAATCGACGTAGGGGCCGGATCCCTGTTTGGTATCGAGGTTGCGGAGTCAGGACGTATTGATGAGTTCTTCGGCAAAGTAAAACCCGATGTGGTCATCGACTTCACCACGGCCAGTGCCGCCGTCGCGAACGCAAAAGCCGCGGCAGCCCACAAGGCCGCTCTTGTCGTGGGGACCACGGGGTTATCTGCCGACCAGAGGGCGGGGATGGAGAGAGTAATCGTTGGGAATGTCCCGGCGGTGATTTCCAGCAATTTCAGTATCGGGGTCAACATCTTCTGGGAGCTCGTCAGGCAGGCTGCACGCATGTTGAGCGAGTACGACATCGAGGTGATCGAGGCCCACCACCGGTACAAAAAGGACGCTCCCAGCGGAACAGCAAAGACAATTCTCCAGATCCTCGACGAGGAGGCAGGCGAGAGGGAGAAGATGTTTGGCAGGGAGGGAATGACCGAACGGGGCAGGGAGATCGGTGTGCACGTGATACGCGGTGGAGATATCGTGGGTGATCATGCGGTGCTCTTCTCCGGCAATTTTGAGACGATCAAGCTCTCCCACAGGGCATACGACCGGTCGGTATTTGCCCAGGGGGCGTTGAAGGCAGCCCGGTGGGTGGTCGGAAAGAGTCCGGGCATCTATGGCATGGGTGATGTTTTGGAGCTGGAGAGCGTTCGTCCGTAAATAGCAGAATAGAAACCTATTTCTTTTTTCTGTTGCAAAATTTAGGTGAAGTGAAATGACAGCAATCGTTGATAAAGAGAAGTGTACCGGCTGTGAAACGTGTGTTGATGAATGCCCTGCCGCGGCGATCACCATGGTGGACGAAAAGGCAAATGTCGATCCCGACCTCTGTGTGGACTGTGGTTCCTGCGTGGATGTCTGTCCGTCAGAGGCGATTACGCTGGAACAATAAATCAAACGATTTAATTACTCCGGCGTGAAAACCTTTTTCATACATGATCAACGTCGGAGTGCTTGGTGCAACAGGAGCTGTTGGTCAGCGGTTTGTCCAGCTCCTGGCAGAACACCCCTGGTTTCATTTGAAAACGCTGACTGCCTCGGATCGGAGTGCGGGGAAACCCTACAGTGATGTTGTAAACTGGCGGCTCGACGTCCCTTTTCCGAAAAACGCGGGTAATATCACGGTGAGCCGGACCGATGTCGATAGCCTGAAAGATGTCGACCTGGTCTTTTCAGCGCTTCCTGCAGAGATTGCAGGAAAGATAGAGACTGAATGTGCAGAAGCCGGGATTGGAGTCTGCAGCAACGCAGCTACGCACAGGATGGAACCGGAGATTCCGCTGGTGATACCCGAACTCAATCCCGATCATCTCGGGCTCATCGATGTCCAGAGAGACAGCGGCCGGGACGGGTTTATCGTCACAAATCCGAACTGCTCCACCATCGTGATGTGCATGTCGTTTGCACCCATCCGGCAGTTTTCTTTCACCGATGTCAGGGTGGCCACCCTCCAGGCCATATCAGGGGCAGGGTTTGCAGGGATTCCTGCGATGACCATCTTCGACAACGTCGTCCCGTACATCGGCTCGGAGGAGGAGAAGATGGAGAGAGAGACCCAGAAGATTATGGGGTCGCTCGATGGCAATTCGATCCGTCCCGCACCCTTCTCTGTCAGTGCCTGCTGCCACCGGGTTCCGGTCATTGACGGGCACACCATGTCAATCTGGATGGACATCAGGGAACCGGTCGAGACGATCAGGGAGGCGTTCACGAATTATTCTCCCCCGATCAGGGATCTTCCTTCCCAGCCACCGTTCTCTGTCCAGTTCATGAAGGAGCAGGACCGGCCGCAACCAAGACTGGACCGGATGCGTGGAAACGGAATGACCGTCTCTGTGGGCAGGCTCCGGGAGGGTATCCGTTACGTTGCTATGGGACACAACACCATCCGTGGGGCGGCTGGAGCATCAGTGTTAAACGCAGAACTCATTCACAGCAGAAAATACCTCTGAAAGGTGATCAGAGCATGTTGAAGGACAACACAGTATTCGTGGGAAACAAACCGGTTATGAACTATGTTCTCGCAGTAGTGACCCAGTTCAATAACGGAGCACAGGAAGTCGCGATCAAGGCACGGGGCAAGGCAATATCAAGGGCGGTGGATACGGCTGAAATAGCGCTGAACCGTTTTTTAGACGGTGTTGTCAAGAAAGAGATAATGACTGCAACCGAGATCATCGACACGGACAGCGGTAAGACCAACGTATCAAGCATCGAGATTGTCCTCACATACCAGTAAGAGATACAAGAGGCGATATATCCGACATTTTTTTTCCGATCTGTTTCTATCGTATCTGTTTGCAGTATTCAAAAAGTATACATTGTTGTTATATTCCCTATCAGCCGCAGATTTGAACTTTATTTACGAACCTTCTGCCACCATAAAGGATTTATTGGGCTATACCTCATAGTATAATGGATGAGAGGCACGACTATCGCAGTACTTCTGATTGTCATTACAGCCCTGGCCATTCCGGCCCTTGCCGCAGACGATGAGAGATACGGCTATATTAAAGTCGAAAATATGGATATCATACTCGATAAAGACCAGGCCAATATCAACCTGGAGTATACACTCGATGAGCCGACCAGGGTTATTGTGTTGCTCCTTGGAAAGCAGGACCTGAAGAACAGGATCTTAAAGATTGTCAATTACGAGGATGCGAAGGTGACCAGTCTCGATATGGACCGTGCAGAGCTGGTCGTTGAGGACATCTCATATAATTACGGCCGGGGGATATACTGGTTCCCTGATCACCAGTTCAATGTCATCATTCCCACCCTGCGGATCATTACACCCCAGACGTCCAAAGAGTTCTCTTCTACAAGTGAAATAACGCACGGAATGGGTTATTTCGATAATTGAAATTTTTGATCCTGGTTTTTCAAAGCCCCCCTTGCCGGTTGAGCAACAGCAATCCTGTACACATGGAGAGGAACAAGCACAACAGGTTGTTCTGCGCCTGAGCGGCACAGCTTCGCAGGATATGGGTTGCAACGGTTTTGTCCGGTGCGAGAAAGATCGATGAGAGGGATATGGCCCGCCCCCACACCACCACGTGCAATACCGGATCGCTTCCCCCGAAACTTCCTCGCGATGGCTTCATCATTCAGTGCCAAGAAGCGGCACCCGCGCCACCCCGGGTGGCATCAGAGGGTGTGGAAACGCTTCCCGGACCCTACAACACAACACCGCGGCTGGAGTGGCAGAACGTGGAGTAAGCGATATCAGCCCCGGTTCTCTCCCGCTACGTAACAGAGCGTGGGCTTCGTTAATCACGGTATCCGGTGAGGGGCGAAACGGGGTGGGACACACGCATACAAAATAAAGAATGGCGCAGCCATCTTCATGTGAACATTCCACGAACTCCCGCCACCTGGATTCCGTATAGTCGCCATGTGAAAATCACGGGATGACCGAATAGGTGGTGGCACCGGGTATTGGTCGCCGGAGGGGTTTCTTTTTACGGGTACGGCGACGTATCAGGGTTCATTCAGGCCGCATCCGGGAGTTCGGCCTTTCGGCGGGATGCAAGGTATTTCTGGACCAGGAACTGGATGCCGATACCCGCGAAGGCGCAGATGAGCCCGCCGACCGTACCGATGAGGATGTATTGGAGAGCGTTTTCAGCTGTATATGGAAATTCCGGTATATTGCTCGCAGTAATTGCGTAAATGCTCGCCCCGTACGTGATCAGTCCTATCGCGCCGATAAAGAACGGGAAGACAACGACCTTGGCCAGGTTCTGGCGGTCGTAAAAGTAACTGTCGATAATTATCCCGACTGACGAGACGACGCCGGCGAGGGCGAGCCAGAGCACGGCTCCAAACACGAAGATGAGAAGATAGATGAGTATCCCAACCTCGGCGTAGTATACCAAAACGTTCATGAGACCCATCACAACCCCGATGATCACCAGGAGTACACCGGCAATGTAGGTTACAAAGGAGAATTTTGCCCTCCGGAGTGATGTCCGCAACGCATTGACGAATCCTTCGAAGAGCTCGTCAATTCCGAGTCCCCGGTACAGGAGATAGATCCCGATTCCTCCGACGACCACGATCGTCGCTATCTGGGGTCGGTTCATGAGGTAGGCAACTGCCCAGAGCATCATTGCGAGACCGAGCGGTGCGAGGAACAGGCGTGCGACCTTGGGGTCGTTCAGGAGTTTCTTGATGATGTAATAGGTCCCCTCGAGGTTCGGGATCTGGTTTACCACCACCCTCCTGATACTTGATACGGCAATCTTTGACTGGACGATGGGGATGACGAACTCGTCCTCTGCTCCGTCTGTGACGACGATACAGCTGGATGATCCGGTCTCGGCAACGACCTTTTCGAGGGAGGACGCGATCTTCCTGTCGCCTTCGATCATGTGCATGTGATTCCCGGTCACGATCGCGATCTCGACATCTTCGCCTTTCCCCTGCAATTCATCGTAGATCTGAATGGACTGGAAGATCGCGTTCAGATCCGAATCTTCCGGATCGGCAAGGCCAAGGCTGTTGGCTGCGGCAAGACACGACTCCCTGCCAATGACAGGGCTCTCTATCTGTGCCTTGAACCCTATATCATCGTCACGATCGACACTCAGGACAAGCGTCCGTCCCTTCTGCATCACAATAGAAATCGCGATTAATCTATTAAATCATTACTTTGTCTGGGGAGTAAAAAGGGTATATTATATGAGTTTTGAACGCTGGAGTAGCAGGATGTCATCAGTGGTGAGCTTCTCTCCTGCCCGAAACATCTTGAAGAGATGTTCGGCTTCCTTGCGCACGGCCTTCTGTTCCTTGGTAACCTTGGTCTTCTTGGTCTTCTTGCGCAGGCCGCTTATCACCTTGTCATAATCCCTCAGTTCCTTCTGGCAGGCAATGAAATACTTGTGCTCGGCGTCGGCCGATTCCTGGGCTTCGACAAAATTTTTGTGGGCGTTATCGGCTTCTTCCCGTGATTTGTCAGCTTTCCGGTAGAATTCGACCATCATGTCATGATGTTTCTGGGCCAGTTCAGCCATCTCGGTGACCTTGGCATGGAGTTCGGAGGCTTCTTTGCGCAGGTCCCGGGCACTGTTGATCTTGGCCTTGATCTCCTTGTTCTGCTCAAGTTCGGCCTCCTGCTCCTTCATTGACTCCTTCATCTGCTTGATCTTGTCGATCAATTCCCGCTCTTTGTCGGTGCTGATGACCTCGGTCTGCTGTCGGAATTCCAGGTGCTCGATCTGTTTCTGGAGCTCCTTTATGCCCCTGTTCTTGATTCCGCCGTGATCTTTCTTGAACGCCTCTATCTCTTCAAAGAGAGTGTTGGCCTGTTCGTTGATCTCGTTTCGCTGATCCTTGAGACTCTGGACCTCGTTGTTGTAGTGGTCGCGGAGTTCCTTGTTCTTCTGGGCCTCCTCGACATACTCACGGGTCTGGCCGTTTAAGGTGTTCCTCTCGCGTGCGTGGGAACTGGCGAGCGCGTTCAACTCGTTTCTTCGGTTTTTGTGCTGTTCAGACTCGGCAAGAATCTTTTTTCGTTTCTCTATTAGTTCGTTCAACATGCATTACCATCCTCGACAGGGTCTGGTCGGATATCCCGGTAAAGCGGAGTTGAAACGTGAATGAAAAACAGCATGAATTGGACGAAAATGGACATGATAACACGAGCCGGGACAGTGACGATCAGTCCATGCAATGAAGAGAATTGCAGGTCACCGGCTGATATGCCGGATTTTTGGTTGTTTTGCCCCTTGTTCATCTGTCTGTTCATTATGTTCAACACCCGATACCAGAAGGGTTTGGAAAATCTTGGTGTGTCTGGCGCCCTTCACTCCAGCACTCCTTTCGTGAGGGATATTCCAAAGATTTTCTATTATGTAGAAGACACCGATCCTATTAAGGATTTCGGGAGATCAGAAAAAAAAGAAAATCAGGTGGCGAAACCTGATTTATGGCGTTGTTGTATCGGCAAATGATTGGTGGCACGTTTACCGATGCAGTTGTGAATCAAGGTGTGTGCGAAATATCGCAAATGACTTACTTTACCCTACCCATTCCAGTAAATTTCCTCCACTTGTAAATTCACGCGCCTTCCTGTTCTTGGGAAGTTGCGGGGCCCTGGGGTGCGAGGTCTTGGTCTCGATCTCTTCGAGGACCGATTTGTAGGAGCTTCGTGTCCCCAGTATCTTTCCACTCTGGACGCCCGTCATGATGGCCATGACGCGCACCTTACCCTCCATCTCATTGCGGACCCGGGCCCCCCAGATGACATCGGCCTGGGGGTCGAGTTCGTAGGTCAGGGAAGTTGCGATCTCTTCGGCATCCTGCAGTGTCAGGTCGCTTCCACCGGTGATATGGATCAGTCCGCCGGTTGCACCACGGTAATCGATGTCGAGCATCGGGTTGCTCAAGCATTCGCGTACAACGCTCTCTGCCTTGTTCTGCTGTTTGCTCTCACCGACAAGCATGACGGCTACCCCTCCCTTGCTCATGATCGCCCTGACGTCGGCGTAGTCAATGTTGATCAGTGAAGGCTCGGTTATGGTCTCACTGATTCCCTTGACTGTCTCTCCGATCAGTTGATCCATCACTGAGAATGCCTGTCCGAGCGGGAGGTTGGGCACAAAATTTTTGAGCCTGTTGTTATCGAGGACGATCACGGAGTCTGCCGCCTGGGCCAGTGATTCGAGACCCTCTTCGGCCCGGATAAGGCGGGCTTTCTCTACCTGGAAGGGGTAGCTGACCATACCGACGACGATTGCACCCTGCTCCCTGGCGATCTGTGCGACGACAGGGGCGGTGCCGGTACCTGTCCCGCCACCCATACCTGCGGTGATGAAACAGAGATCTGCAGACTCAAGGAGAGCCTCCAGGGTTGGCCTGGCCATCTCGGCTGCTCTCTTCCCAACGTCCGGATAACCGCCCGCACCGAGGCCTTTTGTCAGGGATTTTCCGACGAGTACCCTCTTGTCAGCCTGGATCATGTCCAGGTGCTGCTTGTCGGTGTTGATGGCGATGGTCTCCGCACCGGAGACACCCATATGGTGCAACCGGTTGACGGTGTTGTTCCCGGCACCTCCGCATCCGATGATGACGATGCGGGGCTGGCCGATGAAGTCATCATCGAGCATGCTCGATGAGTTCTTCATATCCTTTTCAATTTCTGCGTTTTTCAACGCTTCATTGATAATACTCTGCATGGTTTAACCCTCCTAAACCTTGAAGGAAATCTGGTCACTCTCTTTCAGGACACGACCTGCTCGTCTTTCTATGAGTTGTCGGACCGCATCACGGACTGCTTCGGAGATGGTTGGAAACTCCCCCGCCTCCACCATCTGCTCGAGAAGTTCGATCTGCTGGTCAGGTAGTCTGAGTGTAATTCGTTTCATTTCTGTCCCCTGAAATATGACAATTGTCTGACAATTGTCTGACATTTGTCAGTCATAGAGCAACTTCACGTCTGACTTAATCAGATGAATCCTACTTACACATTAATCTATATATACCTTTCCCCGATCGGCCGGGAAAATGTGCGGTTATTTATGAAAGACAGGACAAGTATTGAATACGAAAAAGGGGCAGGTAAATTGAGCCGGAATGGGATGAAAAAGGTAATACACGGCGGAAAAGTGAAAAGAGTCATGGAGGAGAGACATTCCGGCATCATTGATTTCAGTGCGAACGTAAATCCCCTTCCCCCGAAACTTGAGATGAAATTCGATGCGGAACGCCTTGGATATTACCCTGACGACAGTTATTTTACCCTGAAATCTGAAATAGCCCGTTTATTTCACCGGAAGCCCGGGGAGATTACCGTGGGTAACGGCTCGGTCGAGATAATCCGCGTCTTTTGCGCGTCTGTCCTCTCCCATGCAGATCGTGCATACATCCATCAGCCGACCTTCGGGGAGTACGAATTCTCTGCGACTCTCGCCGGGGCAGGGATCACAGGGAAAGAGAGCAAGGCGGCAGTCTCGTTCCTCTGCAATCCCAACAACCCGACCGGCGAGCTCCGGTCCAGGGAGTTTTTAGAGTCATACGCCGATGAATGCCGCCGGGACGGACGTATCCTGTTCCTGGACGAGGCCTTCATCGAGCTCTCGGATCCGGCACAGAGCATGGTGGAGAACACGGACTCACACCTCTTCGTGGTGAGGTCGCTAACCAAGAGCTTCTCGGTCCCGGGAATACGGTTTGGATACGGCTTTGGGGACCCGGACCTGATCGAGAGGATGGAGGCGATGCGTCCTCCATGGACGGTGAACTCGTTTGCAGAAGAGGTCGCACTCGAGGCATTCCGCCATTACGGCGACCTCGAAGCTTCCCGGGCATATATCAGGAAGGAGAGGGAATGGCTCTGTGATGCCCTGGCCGGATACTGCAAAGCGATATTTCCATCCTCGGTCAACTTCCTCCTCCTCGATCTCGGCCGCGATGTTACCGGGATATGCGCCAGGTTTGAAGCGGAGGGTATCCTGGTCCGCGACTGCCACTCGTTTGGTCTTCCCACCTGTATCCGGGTAGCGGTGAGAACGCACGACGAGAACAAGAGGTTAGCAGAGGCGTTTTCGACGTGCGTGCATTGATCCTGGCCGGGGGCTCCGGGAGCAGGCTCTCTCTCGGGGAGAAACCGCTTGTGATGGTGGACGGCGTACCCATGATCAGCCGGATTATTACCGCGTTCGAGAAGGCCGGCTGCGAGGTCGTGGTTGTCCTCTCTCCACGGACGCCGTTTACCAAAAACTGGTGCCGGGCCCACGACATCCTCCATTACGTCGCTTCAGGCACGGGGTACGTGGAGGATATCATCGAGACGGTGGAGGCTCTCGGTGAGATGGGCCCGGTCTTTACCTGCGTCTCCGATATCCCCTGTATCGTGCCCGGGATTATCACTGATGTACTTGAACAGTATCATGCATCAGGCAGCGACGCCTGCTCGGTCTGGGTCCCTCTCTCCTTTCTCGACAGGAACGGGTGTCGTGCATGTTACGTCGAGGAAGTGGATGGAATCGACGCGTGTCCCGCAGGAATCAATATCCTGAACGGCTCCCGGATCAAGGAACCGCAGGATGAGATCCGGCTTCTTGTCAGGGACCGACGGCTGGCATTCAATATCAACACCCGGGAGGAGCTCACCCGGGTCAGGCAGTTCCTGGAAGGCTGATTGAGAGACTATCCCGCAGAGGGAGTCTGGGGGGGATGGGCCGGGGCTGCGAGGTATCCTGAATAAGTTGCGTATTCTGACTGAAAATACGGATAACTGCCCATATATCTCTTCATTTTCTCGAAACAATATTATGGTATCATCACCGATCTCTACTCCTATGCAGGTTTCCAGGGAAGTGGAGCTCGAGGGACATATCATCGACTCCGGCATCATGACGAAGGTATTCGATAAAATCATGGATATGGGGGGAAATTTCGAGATTGTTGTCTTTAACGTAGGCAAGAAGAAGACCGATCCGAGCTATGCACGTATCCGGGTCAACGCCGATGGCGAGACGCTGTCGGCCGCGATCCTGTCGGAGATCCACCGGTACGGCGCGCACCTCGTCGAGGTCAGGGATGTCGAGGTGATTCCTGCCGAAGGCGACATGATCGTCCCCAAAGGATTCTATTCAACCACGCATCACCCGACGTTCGTAAAATACCTGGGCTCATGGCTTCCGGTCCAGCATATCGAGATGGACTGCCTGGTTGTAATCGACCCTGCAAAGAAGGAAGCACTGTGTATCCCGCTCTCCAAGCTGAAGAAGGGAGACCTCGTGGTGGTCGGAGAAGACGGGGTTCGTGTCGATCCACCTGCACGGCCCCGGAAGGTCTCGAGCTTCGAGTTCATGCACGGCACCGTATCCCCTGAGAGGCCGAGTGAGACCATCATCGCCAGGATTGCAACCGAGATGCTCGAAGTCCGGAAGAACGGGGGAAAGATCGGTCTTGTCGGCGGCCCGGCCATCATCCACACGGGTGCCGCCCGTGCGCTGGCAGCGATCATCAGGAAGGGCTACATCGACGTACTCTTCGCGGGAAATGCGCTCGCCACCCACGATATCGAATACAACCTCTTCGGGACCTCGCTTGGAATGGATCTCTGCACGGGAAAACCGGTAACCGGCGGCCATAAACACCACATCTATGCCATCAGCGAGGTCATGCGGGCAGGCTCGATACGGGAAGCAGTCGAGGACGGGACCGTCACCGGGGGCATCATGTACGAGTGCATCATCAATAACGTCCCCTTCATCCTTGCAGGATCGATCCGGGATGACGGGCCACTGCCCGACGTCATCACGGACGTGATGGTGGCCCAGGACNNCTCCTTCATTCGGTAGCGGTGGGCAACTGCCTTCCCTCCTATGTCAAGACCATCTGTATCGACATCAACCCCTCTTCGGTCACCAAGCTGATGGATCGCGGAACCATGCAGGCGATTGGAGTGGTCAGCGATGCCGGAACATTCCTCCCCCTGCTCGAAAAGCAGCTTGACCTGCAGAGCGAGGAACAATTCTCATGTGAAGAGGCAGAACCCCTCCAGTGATGGAAGATATTCCCGGGAGATTCCCGCACCGGAAAACCGGGAAATAACCCTGATCTACCTTCCAGTGATCGAACACATCTTCTTTCCAGGAAAATGATCTCTTTCTCCCCGGTTAAGAGACCGGTCTACCTGTAAGTGGCATGCAGTAGGGCTTCTCCAGCGATAATACCGTCTCCCACTCGTTTTTGCAGCGGCAGCTGATGTGGAAGAGACTGTCAAGCAGGGCACGGTCGCCCGAGAGCGAGTAGTCACGGATACCTTTCACGATATCATAGTCGCAGGTGCCGCAGTTATGCGGACCACGGGCGTGTCCCCCACCGACAGGATCGCAGCCCACGTACACCGGTGAATGACGAAGGACCTCGAGCACGCTCCACAGGTAGGGCGGGCGATATGCACCCTGCTTCCAGAGCCGCTCGACATCGGTGTTGCGCTGAACGGTGCAGGGGTTCATGGATATCATGTCCACGGTCCCTGCGATCGCCTGAATCGAACTCTTCATATCCGATATCGCCTCGCTCTCCGTGAGGAGGGGTGGTTTCATGAGGAGGTAGGCCTTTACGCCTGCGCCGCCCCTGGAGGCCTCCTCTGCCGCGGATTGAAACTGCGCCATGGAAAAGCCCTTGTCGATGCATTTCTCCCGGATGAAATCGTTCGTGGTCTCAAGGCCTATGGCGACATAGAGCGGCGTCTCCCATCTCGCGGAGTCAAGGTGGGATATGAACCCGGCAACCCGGTTGCGGTCTACGTGTTCCGGCCGTGTCTCGGCGATCACGACCTTTCCCGAGAAGAGACGGGCGGTCTCTTCAAATGCCTCCGGCGGAACTTCACGCGGGTCAAAAAAGGATCCCGATGTGTAGATCTTGACCATATCGACTGTATCGAGTCTTTGTTTCGCTTTCACCCAGCTGAGCTGGCCGAGGACGAGATCGTTTGACTGTTCTTCACCTGCGGTTGAAAACCTGACGTTCCGGTAACTACACATGCGACAGCGGTTCCACGTGCACCCGGCGGTCTTGAGAATGACGGTGAGGGTGGATACCACCTCTTCTTCAAATCTGTCGCTTCCCTTCCAGCAGGCAAGTGGTTTTTCGGGAGAGATCGGGTTCATCTTCAAGGGATTATATTGGTCCTGTTTGTATATACAGAGATCTCCCTGTTGAATGACGGAAAGACCCTGATGGATCGGGGGCAGCCGAATGGTATCCCCCGATTCTCCGGGCTGATCCGGATGATGACGGGAAAATGAGGCCGGCGCGGGGAGGATTTTTGTATACGGGCGAAAACCCCGGGTCAGGGCACCCGTATCCAACAACGTATTATATTGGCAAAAAGAAAAAATATACACAATATCACCCGTTTTGTGGTGTTTCTCCAATCTTTTCCGGATGTGCCAAATGCGAAAGAATACGTGCAAAAACCGTTGCGGTGCAAGAATCCTGATCTTTGCGGCCATATGCATGATGATGCTTGCCGGGTCCGCTGCAGCATACGAGATCATCATCGATGCCCCGATGAAGGTCCAGAAAGGTATACCCCTGGTGGTGAACGGGACAAGTAATCTTCCTGCAGGGATCAGCGTCGACATCGTCCTGTACCGCTCGGATTACGTGACCCAGGAGGTCGAGAGGAAAACTGTCACCCTCCAGGGAAACAAGGACTTTTCGGTCATCTTCGATACCAAGGACCTGATGAAGGGACTGCATAAAGTCGAGGTACCGGGAATTGCCGGGTACTCATACCTGGGAAATTCGGTGACGATCCGCGTGATCGAGATCATCGACCGGACCGACGAGGTCGTCCTTCGATCTCCGACGACGCAGGAGTTGGACGGAAGCATGGAGATATGGGGCCATATCGAGGGTATCTCCGATGCCGGTGTCCAGATCGAGGTGATAGGGCCTGGAGACCAGGTAGTATCAGGTCCGGAATATATCCCGACCCAGTATGACGGATCGTTTACGAAGGAGGTCGCCATAAACGAGACCGGGACCTACGAGGTCAGTTTCACCGACGCGAAAGGATACATCGGGACCGTGGAGATAACCGTGAACGAACCATTCGTCCGTGCAACGACCGTTCCCACCACTGCCCCGCCGGAGAGGACCATCATCTCGGCCAAAGCACAGTCCAGCAACGATGAACCGGCGGAGTTCCTGGTGACGGCCGATGCCGGGAGCGTAAAGGTCTACACGTCGTCGGGTGAGGACTGGGTGATCGAGTATACCGATTCGGCCGGGGCGATCCAGAAGATCAACAACAAGGGCAGGGTCGAGGGCGAGGAGACCGTGATCGAGACCGACGGCGGAACCACGCATATCTGGGTCTATCCCTACGGGCTCTCTGCGAGCGGGGAAGTGACGCTGTACGCAGAGGGAGCAACGAGCATCGAGGCCGGCGGGCCTGCAACGGAAGGGACCACGGGAGCGACGGAGACCTCCCCCGATTCACCGACCTGGATATTTCTCCCCATCCTCGCAATAGCGCTCCTTGTCGTGTGGCGAATACGGAAGCGGTAGATCTCCTCCCTTTTTTGGCTCATCACTGTTTTGTGTGGGGAGACCGAATCGAATTGTTATCTGCATACCAGTTCA
>DAWO01000113.1:3254-7215 GCA_002509485.1 Methanolinea sp. UBA477 | reverse complement strand
CGAAGAGGATGAAAAACGGTCGTTCTGAGGGATTATATGGATAATGAGATTGGTACTATCTTTGGCCGGCACATGGATGCCCCGTGTTTTCATCATTGCATGCCGGTAGCGGGTGTGGAATATGGGACGATCCGGCCCGACCGGAGCCTTTCGTCTCCCGACTTCCTGCCCGCGTATGAATGGCTCGAGCAGGAGATCGGGTTTTTCCCGCTCTTCATCGCTGTTGGAAGATCAGACGAGGTCATCCGGATGAGCGGGTATACCGACAACTGGCGGATATTTATTGGATGTGAAGGGGGGGTAAAAAAGTATCGCAGGAATGGGGAATTCCCCAATCTCGCCCTTTTTTCGTTCCGTAACGTTGATGGTGTATTCATGGATTACGTGGACTGGCATATCGCGCTCAATGCCTGCATGAACGGGCACCAGGTCTCACCCTTTGGGAAACGCCGAATATTCAAGCCGTACTGGAAAAAGCGCAGGTGGGTTCAAGCTGCACTGCAGGGTACGCACCTTGTACAGATGGTGATCCCTGAGCTGCCCCTGGCCGAAGCGGTGGAAGGAAAAGTGCGAAACAGGTCGCAGGTGGAGCATTTGGAAAGATTGGGATTTTCACATGTGTCGGCAGCACGGGTACGGATTTAGGGTATTGGAAAATGATTATCCCACGCACACAATAAAACGGGATAATCGAAGACAGTTGATTTGCCATGCTTATCGGTATCACGAGGATGGATTCCAGGGGTCAGATCGTCATTCCCGCATCCATGAGAAGCGATCTTGTCGAGGGCGCACAGCTCCTCGTAATCAGGGAAGGAGATCGGTTTATACTTAAACCAATCGACGATCTCGAACCGGCCGAAAGAGTGGACATCCTCTTTGCTGAGAAGACAGAACGGGCATTTCTTGCATATGAAAAAGGGGGATTTTCAGGGAAGAAAGACACTGATTTCATCGAAGACCTCGTATCATGGTAACTGTTGCATCATTTGTTGAAACCAACGCTTAAGAACGCATATCACCGGGAATCCCGGGTTGGTGGAAAAACCTTCCCGGACAATTTTATACCGTGTTGCAGGGAGCAGGTCTGGCAAAGAGTATAATTATGCATACACATATGTGTATTATATGACCACCCGGACGATCAGCATCAGCGAAGAAGCATACCAGACATTAAAAAGTCTCAAAGAATCCGGAAGGATGAGTTTTTCAGAGGTCATCGTGAAGTATTATCCCCGTCGCCGTGCACTTTCCGAGGTCCTGGAGGCCATCTCCCCAAACGAGGACCTTGCCGCTTCGATCGAGTCGGCGTCAGAGGAGATGAGATCCCGGAAGGCCCGCAAGGCAGAGATCTGATCATGCCGGTCCTGGATACGACCTTCATAATCGATCTTTTCAGGAAACGCCCGGAAGCCTGTCAAAAGCTCAAGGAGCTGGAAGAAGATAAAGCGTTTCTTGCAACTACCTGCATCAATGTCCTTGAGCTGTATCGCGGGGTGTATCTCTCGTCCGAGGTAGAGGGAAACCTTTCGCTCATCAGGTCAATCCTTGAGGTAATTCCAGTTCTTCCGGTCACCGACGAGGTGTTCCCGGTGTTTGGGGAGATATCGGCACAGATGTCCCGAAAAGGTGTACGGGCAGGCGATTTCGATGAGATTATCGCGGCCGTAACCCTTTGCTATGACGGGGTGATCGTCACCCGTGACCATCATTTTACGAAAATACCTGGTATCACGGTTGAAAAATATTAGGTTTTGACTATATGTTTACGGGTTCTCAATAATTGTTCTGGTGATTGAAATGAGAAAGCAGAGAATCCTCAGTTGTTTCCTTCCCGAACCTCGCCTCAGGATATCCACCATCCGCTGTCCAGCGTGTCCATGGATTTTTCCAGTCCCCGGGCAAAAAAATTTGATTCTTCTCAAGTATCAGCAAGGTATTCGTCCGGGGTGAGAACGGAAAGCGGGGTCCTTTGTTGGTAGTGTCGGGTATTCCACGTCACAAGAGACGAAGCGTTGCTGTTCTCCGCCACCCACAGCACTTTTGCATCCCCGTACCGGAGCCCCCGTTCCATCATCTCCATCAGTTCCCCGGAATAGTCGGCCCAGAAGACTTCCGGCGAAAGCGGAGAGAGGTGAGGAAAAAGAACCTGCATATCGGCAGCAGTTGCATAGGCCTCAAGGAGCGACCGTGCAGGTCCTGGTTTCCCTGCGACAGAGAGGATCCCGGAAAGCTCGAGGAGGTTGTAGATGGTTGTACCCCGGGGAATCTCCTGTGTATCCCTGATAAAGGTACACGCCGTGTTGTGCCGGTCATCCCTTGTAAAGAAGTGATACAATGCCAGCACATCGGTGTCGATGACGATCACCGGCGCACCTCAGAGATGATTTCATCGATTGACTTCCCGGGGAACGCCTGCTCCAGCGATTGTGTAATCTCTTCAGGGTTCAGGACCTCGCCCACGTTTTCGATCGAGCCCTTCCCGGGTCTGCCAAGATATTTCCTGATTATTGATTGCCGGAGAGGGTCTTTTCTCTCGTATGCAAGGGCAAGCCTCCGGACCGCGTCAAGAATAGCCTCGCTCCTGCTTGTGTAGAGCCCTTCTTTTGCAAGGTGATCGAGTGCCTCAACCAGCCGTGGTGGCATGCGGACCTGGATCAGCATGCTCTTTGTTGTCATGCTTTTGTATATACATACAAATGTATATCAATGTGATTCTCACGCATCACGTCGAACTGATCATTTCCGGGGCGAGGGATATGTGTATACCGGACGGAACCGAACGTTCAGACATTTGCAGCCCTGGATTATCCGCCGATGAGGGGTTTTGGCGTCGATCGTCTCCGGCCGCCCGGTATTCTCTCTAAATGTGATGCAGGGGACGCCAAGGATGTACGCCTCTTCCTGCAGGCCGCCGGAATCGGTGATGATTAATTTGGCGTTTGATTCTAAGCGGAGGAATTCGAGGTAGCACGAGCGGGTTTTGTGAGGGTGATCGAGGGTGCGGTGAGGTTGAACTGGTTCATCATCTTCCCGGTTTACCATCGCGTTGAGGACGACTGTCTGGCCGTCGGCCCCGTGTAGCCAATGTCGGCCACGGAGGCATTACCCCCGAAAAGACTACCAATTGGGAATGTTTTTGTGTGTGGGATATAGAAATGATTCACAAAGGGATGGGGAGACGTGAATCACAGCAGCGATGAGATCATCGGGTTTTTAGATCGCGATTCAGTCATCATCTCGCACCATGCCCGGGTCAGGATGTATTGATGCGCAACATCTCCACCGACGATCTCTTTTCGGCGATCAGAGCCGGTGAAATTATCGAATCGTATCCTGATGTCGATCCCTGCCCCCCGGTGCTCATGCCTGGTTTTATACGAAAAAAACGTGTATCATGTAGTAATCGGGATCTGCGATGATCATCTCCGGGTCATCACTGCATATGTGCCGGATGAGGAACAATGGATCGATACCACGAACGAGGAGGAAAAAAGAATGATTCCAGAGAGGTGCACGTTCTGTAAAGGGACCCTGCGGGAAGGAAAGACCAAAATTCATTGCACGGGTCGGGGATGAGATCATTGTCGTCAGGGATGTTCCGATCTCACGTCTGCGACCGGTGCGGCGAGGCATACTACAGCGCAGAAGTGTCACGAAAGATCGATGTAGTGATGAAGGACCGGATAGAGAGAGAACTTGCACGAATGCGTGCGGAGTGGGAGCACCGTTGACAGGGTACCTTTTTGATACTATTAAATGGAAGATAATCGGAGCCGGTCTCTTGAAAAACGCATCTTGCCCCCAGTATGAATAACGTATCCAAATTCTTACTTTATGAAAAAGTCAGTTCCACCTCACTGCAGAAGTATAATAGTCCATGGCTTCAATTGTT
Source organism: Methanolinea sp. UBA477 (assembly GCA_002509485.1). GTDB lineage: Archaea > Halobacteriota > Methanomicrobia > Methanomicrobiales > Methanospirillaceae > SD8. The sequence continues at coordinate 3,320 of DAWO01000113.1, read as the reverse complement.
CAATATGAATCCAGTTTCACGGATTATCCTGGACCCCTCAATCCTGGTAGGCAAGCCGGTTATCCG
>DAWO01000113.1:665-3154 GCA_002509485.1 Methanolinea sp. UBA477 | reverse complement strand
ATGATGAGTGATACTTTCTTTAATCAGGAATTGCATACATACGCTTGAGATGTATAAGGACCCGGAAATTATCTTCATTGTCGAGGAATCGCCTGAAGGAGGATATACAGCCCATGCACTCGGCCACTCCATTTATACCCAGGCAGATGACTATGAGGAACTCAAGACCATGGTTCATGATGCGGTATTCTGCCATTTTGAAGAGGATGAACGCCCCAAAATCATCAGGCTTCATCAGGTAAAGGAAGAACTCATTGCCGTATGAAACTCCCGCGCAACATCAATGGCGAGGAGTTGGTAAAACAGCTTTCTTCTAAAGGTTATACACCTGTCCATCAGACGGGGAGCCATGTTAAACTAAAAGCAATTATCGATGGAAAAATTCATACGATCACTATCCCACTGCATAAACCGCTTCGTGTGGGAACTTTTCATCAAATTCTCAAAGATGTAGCAGAACACCTTCACCTTGCCCTTGATCAACTCGTGAGGGAATTGTTCGATATTTAATCTGATAATAAAACTGTAGTAATCGGGATCTGCGATGATCATCTCCGGGTCATCACTGCATATGTGCCGGATGAGGAACAATGGATCGATACACGAACGAGGAGGAAAAAAGAATGATTCCAGAGAGGTGCACGTTCTGTAAAGGGACCCTGCGGGAAGGAAAAACAGAATTCATTGCACGGGTCGGGGATGAGATCATTGTCGTTAGGGATGTTCCTGCCTACGTCTGCGACCGGTGCGGCGAGGCATACTACAGCGCAGAAGTGTCACGGAAGATCGATGCCGTGATGAAGGACGTTCACAGTGGCAGGCTTTGCTGTCGGCCTCTCGCGGCAGGCGAGATCGAACTCATCGGGTGAAGGAAGAGGCTTGGAACGCTCCATCCTGGCGGAGTGTGTGACAATGAAAGTAACCGTAGATAAAGATGCCGACGCCCTGTACATGCGTCTCTCTGACACGCAGATTCACGACTCCGAAGAGGTGAAACCCGGTGTCATTCTGGACTATGACGATCAGGATAATCTCTTGGGATAGAGATCCTCTGGGTTTCTGAGCGTGTCCCACGATCCAGCCTGATGTCTGTGCTCATTGAATCAGAATCGTGAGACGGTGCAGGGGGAAGAACCGGGACGAATGTTCCTTCATACCCGGAGCAGGGGACTGATACACTCTTCTACCAGGTAGCGATTCCTCTTATTACCCGGGCTCATTTGGTTCTTTATGTCTTGGGATTAATTTTGGTCACTCCCCAACCCTGCCTCCACCAACACATCCACCATCCTCCTCGCTGCATGGCCATCGCCGTAGGGATTCTTCCAGCCCGGTTTTTTGTCGAGCATGATCCTGCTCTTCCCGACGATTGTTTGTGCATCGGTCCCGGCCAGGACGTTCGATCCAACGTCCAGCGTTTCCGGCCGCTCGGTGTTCTCTCTTAATGTGACGCATGGGACGCCGAGGATGCACGCCTCTTNNGGCGTTTGATTCCAAGTGGAGGAATTCCAGGTAGCCGAGAGGCTTGGTGAGGGTGATCGAGGGTGAGTTGAGGTTGAATTGGGTCATCATCTTCTCAGTCCGGGGGTGGATTGGGAAGATTATCGGAAGGCCGGTCTCCCGGTGCACGCCTTCGAGGCCAGCAAGGATGCCTGCCAGATTGTCCTTCTCGTCGACGTTCTCGGCCCGGTGGGCGGTGACGAGGATGTATCCTCCCTTCTCCAGGTCTTCCAGCCTGGAGGGGACCCGCTGTTTCCTTTCTCCCTTCTCAAGATCCCGCAGTCTGTGTGGGTCTCCCTTCTCAAGATCCCCAAGCGCTGGCGAGACACGTGGGTTCTTTTCTTCTCTCTCCAGGTCTTCCAACCCAGGAGAGGTCCTGTGTCTCTTCTTCGCGATCTCCAGGTTCTGGAAGACAGCATCCACGACGGTATTGCCGGTGACATAGATCTTCTCGTCAGCGATTCCCTCATCTTCCAGGTATCTCCAGGCGGTCTTTGTCGGTGCGAACAGGAAATCGGAGACATGGTCCGCCACCACCCGGTTGATCTCCTCAGGCATCCTCCGATCGAAGGACCGGAGGCCGGCCTCGACATGGGCGACCGGTATGTGGAGCTTCGCCGCTGCCAGGGCTCCGGCCATCACGGTGTTCGTGTCTCCCTGGACGAGCACGACGTCCGGTTTCTCCTGGATCAGTATTTTTTCTACTCCTTCGAGGATCTTCCCCGTCTGCTCCCCGTGCAGCCCGGAGCCGACATCGAGGTTGTATTTTGGCTGCGGGAGTTCCAGCTCTTCGAAGAAGATCCTGTCCATCTCGTAGGAGTAGTGCTGGCCGGTATGGAGCGTGAAGTAGGGGATATTCCGGGATTCGCACTCTCGTATGATGGGCGAGAGCTTGATAATTTCAGGCCGGGTGCCGAGGACGAGGGAGAACATGCGTGATGTGGTATTTCCTCTGGGAACAATTGAATGTACCGGTCAACCAGGCAGGG
>DAWO01000113.1:0-599 GCA_002509485.1 Methanolinea sp. UBA477 | reverse complement strand
TATCCAACCAGGCGACCGGAAGGGCGCTGCTGTGACTGATCACCGCCATACACCACGAATGACCGGTCCGCGGTGTTTCCGGATAATGCATTCCAGTAGGTAATGTCTTTAAAGTAATCCTTATTTGCTGTCCTCCCCGCCTTTATCTCGACCGGGATCAGATCTCTTCCCTGATATTTGATGAGACAGTCTATCTCGTGTCCGTGTTGATCGCGCCAGAAGTACAGGTTGGATTCCCTGGCCTTATTGAACTGGTATTTAAGGAATTCAGAAAAGATCAGGGATTCAAAGAGAGCTCCTTTCAATGAATGATAGCAGTGATTATCCGGGTCTGGTATTCCTGCAAGGTGGGCGGCAAGTCCTGGATCGGTGAAGCAGAGTTGGGGCATCTTCACCTCATTTCGTTAAAAAGCTTTATCAATCCGCCAGATAAAATTTCTGGCATCGTCCACAATCGATTCGGCTTCTTCTGCAGTTATTTTGGATTCGATGTTATAATCTGCGGTTTCCCTTCGCTCTTTCGCATGGGACAGCATCCGGCCATACATATCTTCAATGAATCCGGTTTTAACAAATTCGTAACTGTTCAGTGTGATCTG
>DAWO01000042.1 GCA_002509485.1 Methanolinea sp. UBA477 | reverse complement strand
GCCGCTGTATGGAGCACTCGCGGTCGAAGAGGTGCACCACGTTTCCATGCTCGTCTGCAAGTATCTGAAACTCGATGTGCCGGGGTTTTACCAGGTACTTCTCCACAAAGACCGTGGCATCCCCAAACGCGGACTCTGCTATCCTCATACCTGCCTGGATAGCCTCCTCGAGCCCTTTCTCATCATCGACTATCTGCATTCCTATCCCGCCGCCGCCGGCGCTTGCCTTGACGATGACAGGGTACCCGATCTCCTCTGCGATCGCCCTGGCAGATTCGGAGTCCCGTACATCCCCTTCCGTTCCCGGGACAACAGGCACACCGGCATCCTTCATCGTCTGTTTGCTCTCGATCTTCGAACCCATCGCACGGATAGTCTTCCACGAAGGGCCGATGAAGGTGATCCCTTCATCCTGGCAATATTTGGCAAAACGGTGGTTTTCTGCAAGAAAGCCATATCCAGGGTGAATGGCCTCACTCCCTGACTTGCTGGCGATATCGATGATCCGATCCATGTTCAGGTAACTCTTGGAAGGTGGAGCCTCGCCCACGAGGAAGGCCTCGTCAGCATATTTCACATGCAGTGAATCCTTGTCTGCAGTAGAGTAGATTGCCACGGTCTCGATGTTCATCTCACGGCATGCCCTCATCACCCTGATGGCGATCTCTCCACGGTTGGCTATGAGGATCTTGTCGAAATACTTCATTCCACCACCATGAGAACGTCGCCGTTCTGGACAGTATCTCCGGTATCAACATAGATCTCGACGACCCTGCCGTCGGAAGGGGAATGGATGGGGTTTTCCATCTTCATGGCTTCGAGGACGAGCAGGAGATCTCCTTTCCTGACTTCTGCACCCTGGCTGACCGCCACTTCGAGGACCATTCCCTGCATGTTGGACTTGATGCCGCCCTGTATGTCGCCCCGCGGTATCTTCTCGGTGGAGGGGGTTGTGGTGGCAACAACGCTCCCTCCAACAGATACGATCCGCACGTTGAAGATCTCCCCGTCCACTTCAACCTCCATGCTGTGCGGAATGTCCGCTCCCATGACCGGCTGCTGCTGTTGGCGCGAGGGGATGGGCTCGGGTTTTCGCTCACCCCGCAGGAACGATGGGGCGATGGCAGGATAGAGGATGTAGGTGAGCACGTCCTCTTCTTTCTTGATCAGGCCCTCGGCCGTCGCCTGCTCTTTCATCTTCTCGTACATCGGTTCGAGAAGGTCTGCAGGCCGGACCGTGATGACTTCGTCGTCGCCGATGATCAGTGTACGGATGCGATCGCTGATGGGTGCCGGAGATTTCCCGTAAAGGCCCTTGACATAGTCTTTGACCTCCTTTGTGACGTTCTTGTACCGTTCACCGCCGAGAAGGACATTGAAGACTGCCTGGGTCCCCACGATCTGGGAGGTAGGGGTGACGAGAGGAGGATAACCAAGATCCTCTCTCACACGCGGGATCTCGGCAAACACCTCGTTCATCTTATCAAGGGCGTCCTGCTCCTTGAGCTGGGACACGAGGTTTGAGATCATCCCGCCCGGCAGCTGGTAGATGAGGACATCGCTGTCGACCCGTTCCGATATCGGATCAAGGATCCCCTGGTACTTCTCCCGCAGCTTCAGGCACAGGTTCCTGACCTCCCGTAATGCCAGGAGATCGATGCCGGTATCCCGTTCGGTTCCCTTCAGGCTCGCCACGACGCTCTCGGTGGGGGGCTGCGAGGTTCCCAGTGCAAATGGTGACATCGCGGTATCGAGGATGTCAACTCCCGCCTCTGCAGCCGCCTGGTAACTCATCGGGGCCACACCGCTCGTGCAATGGCAGTGCAGGTCGACAAGGATATCGACCTCGTCCTTTATTCCCGTTATCAGGTCCATGGCATCCTTGGGCATGATGAGGCCGGCCATGTCCTTGATGCATATGGAGTCGCAATCCAGGGCATGGAGTTCTTTTGCCATCTCAACAAAAATCTCGTTGGAATGGACCGGGCTCGTGGTATAGCAGATGGCCCCCTGGAGGTGAACTCCAATCTCCTTTACTTTGCTCATGGACCGTTTCATATTCCTGATGTCATTGAGCGCGTCGAATACCCGGAATATGTCCACCCCATTCTTGTGGGCCATCTCCACGAACCTGTCCACCACATCGTCCGGATAGTGGCGATAACCGACAAGGTTCTGCCCCCGGAGAAGCATCTGTATAGGGGTTTTTTTGAGTTCTTCGGAGAGCATCCGTACCCGTTCCCAGGGATCTTCTGCAAGGAAACGGATACTGGAATCAAATGTCGCACCTCCCCAGGCCTCGACTGAGAAGAAACCGACATCATCGATCTGGCGGGCGAGAGGGATCATATCATTGGTCTTCAGGCGGGTCGCTATCAAAGACTGGTGGGCATCCCGCAGCGTGGTATCGGTGATTGATAACTTGTTTTTCCTGGCAGTACTCATTTGACTCCTCCGCGATTGAGCAGGCTCCATGCTATGATGAAATCCAAGCCTCTAAAATCTTCACTGTAGAAGTATAAAAATATCACCAACAGGCATAATCGCAAAAATTAAGGGGAGTATTGCGGATGTGGAGGCAATTACATCACCTTTCACACGGGTAAACTGCGGGCACACCATCCCCCCACCCCGATACCCCCGAACTGCAAGGAGATCCGCCTGTTCCTCGGCCCTCGCAAACTGGGAATAGATCATGAGACCTGCTGAAGGGGCGATTGATCTGAATCCAAATTTGATCGCTTTGAGCCGGAAGGCGACCCTGGTCCTCCTTGCCTCGTCCGAAAGAACCTCCATGCCTTGCAGGCTCATTTCGGCTGCAAGGCCAATGTCAAAGCCGATCTTCTTCCCGAAAAGCCATACCGACAGATCGAGAAAATCGCCGGGTGCCCGGTCAGTGTAGGCATAGAATGCCAGGAGGAGGATGACGGCCATTCGGACCAGGTATGATATCCCGTCTCCACCGGTCAACCATATGACCGCAGAGACAGACGCAGTGAATCCAAGAAAGAAGAGGGCGAACGGCGACTTCGCGATGGTCCGTATGCCGGGGGTAAAGATAATCCACCAGATGAAGGCGGCAAGCGCCCCTGCCACGCTCATGAAGGATGCGACTGACAGGATGATGACAGTGAGAAGCCTCAATCGTGCGTCCTGCATGCAGCCTCCAGAATATCCGCAGTTGAAAGGTTTTTAGGATACACACCTCTTTTGTGCAAATCGGCCAGAACGGACGGTTTATTCTTCCATCCTACAAGAGCATCCGGCACGCTTCCGAGGAATTCCAGTGCGCTCTCCCTGATCTCCCAGAGATAGTCCACCCGCGGCAGGTGCTGGTTTTCGTGTGTGAAGATGAGCGTTATTCCGGCCCGGATCGATCCGATCCTATCCGCAGTCGCCATCTTCTCCCTGCAGTCCAGCGCGCTGAACGGCTCATCCAGGATGAGCAGGTCAAAGCGACGGGAGAGAATGCAGGCTAGATGGAGACGTTTCAGTTCGCCCCGGGAAAGCGAGAAGGGATCATCCTTCTCCCTTCCGGGTAATCCTGCGAGGGCAAGCACGGGACAGGGTTGCAGGTGCCATGATGCAATCTCGGACTCGAGGGTCGACCCGGTAAGGTGCTGCTCGGGAAATTGCATGGAGAGCATGACGGACCCGATGCCGTGCCGTTTTACACGGCCAGAATCCGGCGTTTTGAGTCCTGCTGCAATCATCGCGAGCGTCGTCTTTCCCGATCCCACCCTGCCGGAGACGAGGTGAATGCCGGGGGCAAAAATACCCGCACCCTGGATGAGAAAATAATCCCGCTCCACACGGATATCCACGAATTCAAGTTCCATCCCGGATCCTCCATAAAATTGGGTAAAAGCATGTTCTTCTCAGCCGGGAAAAGACCTCTTCCGGGGTTCCTGCCAGTTCCAGCCCTTTTTCTGACAGGAAGAGGACCTGGTCACAGGATGCAGCAAGTTCCATATTCTGGGTGCACTGTATCACGTACTCTGCACCGCTGCATGCAATGATATCCATGGAGAGCGATATCGATTCCTGGTCGAGATGCGAATCAAACTCATCAAGTATCAGGATCCGTGGAGACGAGATAACCGCAGTCAGCAGTGCTACAAGAGTCTTTTCACCCCCAGAGAGCTGCTTTAACAGCCTCGGGGCAAGATGTGCCTGACCGGCGCGGGAGACGATTGCATCGACCATCTCCAAGGTTTTATTGCATGAGATCCCCCTGAATCTCAATGGAGCGGCGATCTCATCTCGAACACGGTAAAAGAGGATGTTCCGGTCAGGAAACTCGTTTACAAACCCCGTTTCAATCTCTCCAATCTCCCTTCCATCCACGGTGATTGTCCCTGAAATGGGCGTTAAAAGCCCAGCAATAAGGCGTAAAAAAGTGGTTTTTCCACTTCCGTTCGGCCCGACCACTGCAGTGTGGCCCGGAGGAATATGGAGCCGCGGGATCGCCAGGTCCCTGAACCGGAGGTCTGCGATATCGATCATCCCTCCTTCCTCTCCTCTGATTTCTCTCTTCCTCCGGGTCTTCCCCCCCTCAACGCATCAATACGCCTGGCAATGGAGAATGCCGCACATGCCTTCAGAAGATCTCCTGCCATAAACGGCAAAAATCCCAACAGGAATGCTGCCCACAGGGAAAGGCCTGCTGTCATGCAGAGCCAGGCCGTTCCACAGGCGAGGATCACCAGGTCCCCCGCAACCATACCCACACCACGCCATACTCCAGACCGGTGCTCATATGCCAGCCCTGCTACAAGGGCACCGGGAATGAATCCAAGTATGTACCCGCCGGTAGGACCGAGAAGGATCCCTATCCCCGCCGTCCCATTGTGGAACACAGGAAGGTTCATCGCCCCCATCAGGACATACAGCGCCGGGGGAATGGCACCATAGCGGCCCATCATCGCCCCGGCGAGAAGAACAAAAAGCGTCTGAAGTGTAATTGGCACCGGAAAAAACGGTATGGATATCCATGACCCGACGATTATCAACCCTACATTCGCCGCTGTCATGGAGATGAAGTGTGATCGCCGCCGGTCGCCAAGCATTGTCAACCTTAATTCTTGCAGAGGTTGACGATAAAGTCTACTGGTGTGTGCAGTCTCCGGCTATCACACGGACCACCTTGCCGTTGTCTTTTCGTATCAGGAGGGCGCCAAACTCGTCGATATCAATAGCCTCTCCCTCGAAGGTTGCTTTCAGGGTGTTTATCCGGACCCGGTGCTCGAGGGTGCCGGAGAGGCTCTTCCATTCCTTGATGACCGGTTCGTATTCCTCAGACTCTATCAGCAGGTAACGACTTTCAAACTCCCGGAGAATCCGGGCCAGAAACGATGCCCGGTCGACATCATGCCCAACCTCCGAACTGATCGATGTGGCGGCGATAGGAACGGCTTCGAGTTCATTTGGTTCGATATTGACATCGATTCCTATTCCGAGAAGGCAGTAATGGATGGTGTCGGCCTCCGCAGAGAGCTCGAGGAGAAGTCCCGCGACCTTGTTGTCGCCTATATACACATCATTTGGCCACTTGATCAGGGCGCCCAGGTCGAACTCCTTCCGGATAGTCCGTGCGACGGCAACGGATGCTGCCATTGTTACCATGAAGACGTGGTCCACGGGAATTTTTGGTTTGAGTACGATTGTTATCCATATCCCGCCTGCGGGAGAGACCCAGGAGCGCCCCAGTCGCCCGATACCCCCGGTCTGCTCCTCTGCAATGATCACGAGCCCGTGAAGACTGGCAGCATCCTCTTCACTGGCGAGTTTTTTTCCGACCCAGATGGTGGATGGTGTATTCTCATAATATTTCATCTGTTTGCCGATAAATCGGGTCCGGAGCTTCTTCCTGATCTCGTGGGGGAGGAGTCGGTTACTCTTCTTCTCCAGTTTATACCCCTCCTTTTGCGAAGAAGAGATGTCGTAGCCCATGTTCTTGAGTTCCTTTACATGTTTCCATACCGCTGATCGGGATATCGCGAGCTTACTGCTTATTGATTCCCCTGAAACCGGTCCATCGCTCGATTCAAGAATTTCAAGGACCCTGAAGGCTGCGTCATACATGTCTGTTTACCTCTTGGCTCCGATCTGTTCGGCAGGAAGAGGACACGGGTCTTTTCCGCACACCTGCTGCAGGATCATGGACTGGTGTTCCATCAGTGTCGCGAGGTCGAAAATTCCTGTGATGTCGACAACCCCGATGGCGCCGATCACTGCTCCTTCATGGTCCCGTATCGGGCTTACCACAACAGGAACCCCCTTGTACGCTCCGGACGGGGGCGTCTCCCGGGCAATCCTGTTTTCGATCAGTACCTTTTCGAGTACCGGTCCGGTATAGTCACTGTCCAGAACACATCCCTCCTCAATCCTGATCCCTCTTCTATCCTTTGACCGTGCAGTCACCGGAAGGCGGTTGAGGAGTTCATGCAGGGCCATTCCAACCGGTTCGATATCTTCAGCAGAGAAGTCTAAAGAGATTATATAGCGATGCATCGAAGGTACCTCATAAATCCCTTGCTGCATGCTAAAATAATGTTTCCCCCTTTGCCGTGCAGAACTCCTTCACAAAACCCCGGGAAGGATACTCGTGGACAGTGCTCGCAATGATCCTGCCCTCGCCAGTATCCACCTCTATCATCACCGGGCGGCCGTCTGCGCTGGCAACAACCACGCCCTCGTGCTCCGTGAAGTATCCATCGCACTCCACGCAGGAGGTATCATAATCTGCCAGGAATGCTGAACATGGATGTGATTGATCAATCTCGATCCGGGAGGGACCGTAGGAATGGTGATACACAAGGTTGAATGGCAGCCAGTCGTAGGCGGCGGCATTATCACAGGCCGCACCAAAAACAAGCAGCCGTCCCCCTGAGTTCACGAACCTGTTGATTCGGGGTGCGGCCGCCCGCAAGGCAGGAAGCAGGTTGGAAAACCGGGGGTTTCCAAATCCCGTCGGGACGATAATGGTCACGAAACGACCCCTGTAGAACGGTGTGGCAAGCATGTGAGGAGTCAGATGCTCGCAGGGCACACCGCAGTCTTCGATATAACGGGCAAAGACGATCTTCTGGTCCCATATCATGCCGCATCGGCTTATCACCCCTTGATCACCCCGAGCGGCTCCATCCGGACGACCAGTTTCGAGAGACCCACTTCATGGACCACCTGCACGACCTCCCGGCTTGGCTTGTAGACCTCCGGCGCTTCGTCGGCCAGTGCCCCGATTGAGGGGGCCCTCACCAGGATGCCCTCGCTGGCAAGGGAATCCCTGACCTCCTTTCCTTTGAGGCTCTTCCTGGCCTTGCTCCGGCTCATAACCCTCCCTGCCCCGTGACACGTGCTCCCAAAAGACTTCTCCATGGCCATCGCGGTTCCATGCAGTATGTATGACGAGGTGCCCATGCTTCCCGGGATCAGGACGGGCTGTCCGATCGATGTGTAAGCGGCGGGAATGTCAGGCGCTTTCGGACCAAACGCCCTCGTGGCCCCCTTACGATGGACACAGAGTCTGAGATTCTTTCCGTCAACTGTCTGCTCCTCGAACTTGGCCACGTTGTGGGCGACATCGTAGACCAGCTTCTGGTCCTCGTATCCAATCCCGTACATGTCAGCAAAGACTTTCCTGACATTATGCATGATGACCTGCCGGTTCGCCCATGCATAGTTGGCCGCCGCGGCCATTGCACCAAAATATGCCCTTCCTTCAGGCGAATCAAGCGGTGAACAGGCCAGTTGCCTGTCAGGAAGGTATATCTGGTATCTCTTTGTGGCTGCTTCGAGCTCCTTTAAATGGTCTGTGCATACCTGGTGACCAAGACCACGTGAGCCGCAGTGGATCATGACGCACACCTGCCCTTCGGCAAGACCGTATGCATTCGCCGCGTCCTGGTCAAATATCTCCCTGACAACCTGTATCTCGAGGAAATGGTTGCCTGCACCGAGTGTGCCGCTCTGGGGCAGGCCCCTCCTTCGTGCCTTGTCAGAGACGTGTGCAGTATCTGCTTCTTTCATGCAGCCGCCCTCTTCACAGTATTCCAGATCGCTCTCTGCCCCAAAACCCTGATCAACCGCCCATCGCGAGCCTTTCAACAACATCTCCGAGAGATCCCGGGCGGCAAGGCGGAGCGTGCTCTTTGCACCGACCCCGGTAGGGACTGCTTTGAAGAGGCGTTCGATCAATTCCTGTTTTTTCTTCAGGTCTGGCATACGAAGGGGGGTTGCGAGCAGGCGAACGCCGCAGTTGATGTCAAAGCCTACCCCGCCGGGAGAGATGACGCCATCCTCCATGTCGAATGCGGCGACTCCGCCGATCGGAAAACCATACCCCCAGTGGATATCGGGCATTGCAAGGGAATTTTTCACGATACCCGGCATGGTTGCCACATTCGCGAGCTGCTGCACGGCTCCCTCTTCAAGTGTCTCCGCAAGACTCTCTGAAAGAAAGAATCTTCCAGGGACCCTCATGCCCGGAACGAAGCCTGTTGGGACCTCCCACTCGTAAGGCCCCACCCTTTTTATCCCTTCATGCATAGACCATCACACATCAAAGATAACCTCTAGTATATAATTCTCCTCCTTCCGGCGAATCGAGAGGCCGGAATAAGAGATTCCTTTCACCTCGGTGCCTCCCGAATGCTTCGCAGGATCGAACCGTTCACCATACAGCTCGCCTTCGAGGTGGCCCCCGCGTATCAATACATCCGCAGAGGCAATGACGAGATCCTCCACCTCCGATATGTACAGGAGTTCGGAGAGAAAATCGTGAACCAGGGAGACCTGGTCGTCAGCGTCGAGGGTTATCGGGTACCTGACCGGGCCCGCCCCGACAGCCCCGTATTTCACTTCCATGAGGGCGCAGGCAGCTTCTCCAAAGAGCGCTTCAAGTGAAGGGGCAACAACCCGGATCTTCACATCAGCGGTATGCTCAAGCTCTTTGTAGGTCATCCCGGCACTTACTCAATCATCTTCGTCAAAGAAGATTGGAACCATTCCCATGTGAATCGAATGCAGGTAACGGGCCTGGTGAATGGAGACAAAGATCGTATGATCACCGACCGTGATCTGCAGGTCGGTCGGTTTTGGTGGTTTCATCCGCACAGGGAGAAGAATCGGGCCTCCACAGGACGTGCAGATACGAAAATCGCAGCCCCTTTTTTGGATGTAATCCACCACCTCGGTCTGGATCAGCACCTCTTCAAGAGAGAGGTGGTTATTGGTATGAGCATACATGATGCTCACATCATACGCGGGCACCGATTAAAAAAATTATGATCCATGTTATTTCAGCCCGCAACAGCTCCCCTCACCATCTCGACATACTGTTCCTTCAGCTGGTAGATACTGCAGGTCCCGTCTTTCTCCCTGTTTACATGAAGGATGCCAAGCCGGGATGCGATGATTCCTACCATTGCCGCAACCGAATGGTAGCTGATGACAAACCGTTTATTGAGCTCTTCAAAGATCTGGGCAATGGTCAACGATTTAAGACGAAGGAACAGTTTCAGCATGGCACGCCGTATGCCTGTACGGTCTCTGGAGATGTATTTTTTCAGCCTTGCCTCCACTACCGATTTGATCTCTTGCGGAGATCTCATAAAGGGGGATTCGCTGCAGGCTTTATTTAATATTTTTGTTTTCTCCCGGCCCGCCGTTGGTCTCAAATACCGATTCAGGCCAATTTTTTCCCATGAATTCTCATTTATGAGGCCCTCTAGCGATATTTGCAGGTCTATTGTGGTATCCGAAGGATTTTACCTGTACTCTGCCAACATGTAGGAATATGGGATTTACCGGCTATGATGTGAATAAATATTCACCCAAACAGATGATAGCCATCCCGATGATCCTCCTGCTCCTGGCACTGGCAGTGCTTGGGTATACCATGGCCACGACAGGTATGCCTGTAAAACCGGGTATGGACTTCTCGGGAGGCACGGCGGTCACTCTTTTCACCGCCGATTCTGCCCAGGAGATCGGGGATGTCTTCTCTGAATTTCCCCTCCTCTCGATCGGGGAAGGGCTTTCCAACGGCAAATATCTCAAATTCGGCCCGATGGACGACGAAAGCCTCCAGTCACTGGCAACCCTGATCGGGGAAAAATATCCTGAAGCGAAAATAGACCAGATCGGGGCGACCTTTGGCGAGACGCTGCAACAGCAGGCGTTTATCGCTGTTCTCTTCTCGTTCATCGGGATGACGATCGTGGTCTTCCTCGCCTTCAGGACGATTATCCCTGCAGGTGCGGTGGTGCTCTCGGCATTTGCCGACATCGCAATGACCGGAGCAGTGATGAACATTATCGGGATCGATCTCTCACTTCCCACCACCGCAGCACTCCTGATGCTGATCGGCTACTCGGTTGACAGCGATATACTGCTGACTATGCGGGTTCTCAAGAGGAAAGGAAAACTCGAGGAGAAACTTGCCGGTGCATTTCGCACAGGTATCATCATGACCACGACAACGCTCGCCGCAATCATTGCCATGTGGGTTGTGGCGTTTGTCGGCCAGATTACCGTCATCTGGGAGATCGCCACCGTTTTGATCATCGGTCTTGTGATTGACATGATGAATACCTGGCTGACCAATGCAGGGATAATCAAGTGGTACGTGACTTCGAGGGGTGGACGATGAAGAGCGAAAAACTGGTCTCAATCGTGAAACACTGGCAGGTAGCACTCGTGATCATCCTGCTGCTTGGATCGCTCGTTGCGATCTATCCGCGGTTCGAGGACGGAAAATTCACTACAAACCTCCAGTACGGCCTGGACCTGCAGGACGGGACATGGCTCCAGATGGAATTCAAGGCAGAAGTCGTCGGTTTCGAGACGGACCGGCCCTACGGGGATTTTGTGAATGATGTCAGGGAGAGACTGGACGCCGATATCTATCTCGTAGACGATGACAGACTCGAGATCCGGAAATATTATCCGCGAGAGGTACTTGAGACGACGTTTGCCGAAGCAGGCGGAAGACTGACGTCCTATGACCCGGGTGTATCAAAAGCCACCGCCGAAGAGGTCAAGCAGATCCTTGAAAACAAGATCAACACGCTGGGGACCAAGGATGCAAAGGTCAATCCACTTACCGGACTCTCGGGTGTGACCCAGTATATAAGGGTCGAGCTCGCCGGTGTCGGACTGGCCCAGGCGAAGGAGATCGTTGGGAAACAGGGCAAGTTCGAGATCAGGATCCATACCACGGGCAACCAGACCGAGCATGTCCTGTACGGCGATTCCATAACAAGCGTCGGCGTCCCGAGCAGGCAACCCGGAAGCGAGACCTGGGGGGTTTCATTTACCCTGGACGAGGAAGGCGCGGCGAAGTTACGGGATGCTGCGATCCGGTACGGGGCCGTAAGCAACCCCGCAGCCCATAACCTCGATATGATCCTCGACGGGGAGACGGTGTACAGTGCCGCCATGTCCGATGATCTTGCGGCGAGCATCGCCGTGGAACCGGTTCGTCAGCTCTATGCCTCCACGGGAACCGGGGATGCAGGCCTGACAGACGCCAAGAACCTTGAGATCCACCTGAGAGCAGGCGCGCTCCCTGTCGATGTGGCAGTTGCAGGGACAGGGTACGTGCCGGCGGCACTCTCAGACTACTTCAGGATGCTGTGTCTTGTCGCATTCGTCCTTGCCACCATAGCCGTGGGAATAACCGTATTTTACCGGTACAGGGAGGCCTCCATCGTCCTGCCGATGATCGGGATCAATCTCTCCGAGATCGTCATCCTTCTCGGCATCGCCACATTCATTCAGCAGCTTGACCTGGCTGCCATCGCCGGACTTATCGCGGTTCTTGGAACCGGGATCGATCAGCTCGTGGTCATCACGGACGAAGTATTGCATGAAGGAAAGATACCCTCCAAGAGCCTGTACACAAAAAGACTGAAAAGGGCGTTGTCGATCATAGCCGTATCCGCAGCAACGATCATCTTCGCGATGCTGCCGCTGGCGCTCATGGATCTATCCACGCTCCGGGGCTTTGCCATCATCACCATCCTTGGCGTGCTGATTGGCGTGACAATCACCAGGCCCGCATATGGGAAGATAATCATGGAAATGCTCTCCAAATAAAGGAATATAAAAACCTTTATCTGTTTTTTTCACTGACTACACTGAAGGTAATTCATATGGCTAAACCGATTTTGCTTGATTTTTACGCCGACTGGTGTGGCCCCTGCAAGAGACAGGGTCCGATACTGGAAGAACTAAAGGAGAAGATGGGTGAGAAGGTAGAGATCCAGAAGATAGACGTGGACCAGCACATGGATATTGCCAACCAGTATGGTATACGTGTCGTTCCCACGCTGATCATTTTAAAGGATGGAAAAGTGGTCCAGACCCTTGAAGGAGTGACCAGTACCGAGTCACTTGAATCAATGCTTTCACCGCTGGTGGAGTAAGTGAAAGTCGGCATAGTTGGTGGCACAGGCGATATCGGGGAGGGTATAGCAATGAGACTCTCCTCGAGCCACCAGGTAATTATCGGTTCCCGTGAGGAGGAGAAGGCACAATACGCCAGCGAATGCTGTTTTTCGACCATAACGGGAAGAGGGCTGCCATGTCACTGCAGCGGCCATTCAAACCAGGATGCAGTGGATCTGGCCGACGTGGTCATCCTTGCCATACCATTCCGGCATGTCGAACCTACGCTTTCGTCACTGCACGGGTTCGAGGACAAGATCGTCGTCTCACCTGTCAACCCGATGGAGAAGAGGGATTATTTCGTGTATACCCCGCCGGCCGAGGGATCTGCTGCACTCTTCATCAGGAAATTTCTTCCCAAAGAGGCACGGCTCTGCACCGCATTCAACACGGTAGCTGCCAACAAGTGGAAGGCGCTGGACCTGGAACTCGACCTGGCAGTCCCGGTCTGCGGTGATGACACTTCGGCAAAATCGGTCGTCATGGAACTGGTAAACAGCATCTCCCGTGTAAAAGCCTATGACGCGGGACCGCTGGCCGGCTCCTGCATGGTGGAATGCCTGACACCCCTTCTCCTCAACATTGCACGGTTCAACAGGATGAGGGATGTCGGAATCCAGTTCAGATAAGATATCTGAGATAATATCAGAAATCTCCCGGATTTACGGCGCTGACGAGTGGTGGGAGGCAGATTCGGCAGAGGAGGTGATGATCGGCGCAATCCTCACCCAGCAGACCCGCTGGGAGAATGTCAGGACCGCCATTTCACGCCTGAAAATGCATGATTTGTGCAGTTTTCCAAAGATCCGTTCCGCCGATCCAGCCTTCATCGAGGAGCTGATCCGGCCGACAGGCTATTATCGACAGAAGGCCAGGAGGTTGAAGCTGCTTGCAGAATTTGTTCTGGAGAGACATGGCGGGATGGAGAACCTTTCAAATATGGAGACCCACCTCCTTCGAAGAGAACTTCTCTCCGTGAACGGTGTCGGAGAAGAGACTGCCGACAGTATCCTCGCATATGGCTTCATGAGGGACTGCATTGTCATCGATAGATACACAAAAAGGATCTTTGCATGTGCAGGCATCACATCGGATGGTGATGAACTGCGCCGGGCATTCGAGGAGGCCCTCCCTGGTACCTCCTCTGCTAAGCGGCGGATACACGGCCACCTGGTGGAATATGCCAAGGATTTCTGTAATAAGTCGAGGTGTGAAGAATGCGTGATACGGAATTTATGCGAATAGGTGCCCGTCTGTTTACAGAGGGGCTTGTTGGAGGCAACTTTGGGAATATCAGTGTGCGGACGGAGGGTGGATTCTACATCACCAGAAATGGATCATACCTGGACGACCCGGGAAACCCGGTCTTTGTTCCACTTGAAGGACCGGCACCCCGGGAGGCTTCAAGTGAATACCGGGTGCATAGGCAGGTATACAGAAGCACACGCCATAATGCCCTCATCCATGCACATCCGCCCTACACGGTGGCGGCATCTCTCGTATATGACGAGATAGTCCCTGTCGACATCGAAGGCCAGACGTTCTGCCCCATCATCCCTGTCGTGGATGGAAAACCCGGATCAGAAGAGATTGCCAGGAACGTTGCAAATGCCCTCTGCCTCTCGCTTGTCACGGTCGTGAAGGGGCATGGGACCTTCGCTTCCGGAAAGAGTCTTGATGAGGCATTCATACTGACCTCGCTCGCAGAGCACAGTTCACACGTACTCTGGCTGGTCGGCGACCTTCAGAGAGACACTAGAGAGGACAGATCTCTCCGATACGCCGGGACAGAAGATGATTGAAGAAAAGATTGCCAGGCTGCCACCCGAACTCCGGCAGGAAGTCGAGGATTTTACAGATTACCTGCTGAAACGGTATGAAGAGTATCAACAAAAGCACGACGAATCTGCATCGGAACTGGCACCCGTTATGCTCGCAGAGGAATGCAATCCTTTCGATACGGAGAAAGATTCTCCGTCACCGGCGCTGCTGGAGTTGAATGTGCCGGAGGCTGCCGGCGGCAGGACTGATGATGAGGGCCATGAGAAAAAGATCACGGATATTCTTGATTGGATAGAGTGATGCGGTGTTTTTTTCGGAGACAACTCAATTTTCCCGGTTTTCAGGATTGGTGTGATACACCGAAATAATCCTGGTTATTTTTCAATCGGAAATTGAAAGAAAAATGCCTCCTCNNCTCCTCGCTTTTTTGTGCGGGGAGACCGAATCGAATTGTTATCTGCATACCAATTCGGTCACTTCAACCGCCGCCGGGGCGTCCTCACATAACTCATACCCAATTGCTCAATTATGACTGTGAATCTGAAGGTGAGCGCAGGTCACCTGAAATTTTGCCACAAAACAAGATGGACTCGACGGGATTTGAACCCGTGGCCTTCACGTTGCAAACGTGACGATCTACCCCTGATCTACGAGCCCTGGTATACGCAGAGGCTTGCGCTTTACAATTTTTCTTTTCTGGTCTTATATCTCTTCCTGATCGAACAACAGGCAAATGAAAAACAGGGTTTTATCCGTCTGTCTGGCAGGATATTCACCTGATAGAACCACCCGGACGCGATTCGAACCCGCGGCCTTTACTCTTGCGGACCGGGGGCTAATCGCCCTTCGAACCGGGGCGACCTCGCGGTCACCCCTCTTCCTTGCCATGGACTTGGCGGGATTCGAACCCGCGGCCTTTACGTTGCGAACGTAACGATCTACCCCTGATCTACAAGCCCGGATGTGACATCTTAGATTTCTATCGTCTGGATATAGTTGTTACTGATCGGAAAAATGATCTTTTTCATGTGAAGAATCCGGGAACTATCGAGATTGGGAAACTTGCCAAAAAAGAATATGTATATGATACCCCTTTGGATTACAGGATTATCTCGATATCGAGTTTCTCGGCAAGTTCCTTGTACCGGTTCCTGATCGTGACCTCGGTCACACCGGCGACCTCTGCCACTTCGCGCTGTGTACGTCGTTCCCCTCCGAGAATCGAGGAGATATAGATGGCCGCGGCGGCCACGCCGGTCGGCCCCCTGCCACTGGTGAGCTCACGCTCGCCTGCCTGTCGGAGGATCTCGACCGCCCTGCTCTGGACTTCGCCTTTCAGGTTCAGCCCCGAGCAGAACCTGGGAACGTAGTCGATCGGTGACGTGGGAAGGAGCTTCAGCCCGAGTTCGCGGGAGATGAAACGGTACGTCCTCCCGATCTCCTTTCTGGAGACCCTGGAAACCTCTGCGATCTCGTCGAGCGTCCTCGGTACACTGCACTGCCGGCAGGCTGCATAGAGCGCAGCTGCAGCGACACCCTCGATACTTCTTCCCCTGATGAGGTTCTTGTCGACCGCATCACGGTACACAACCGCAGCGGTCTCGCGGACGTTTCGCGGCAGTCCGAGGGCCGAAGCCATACGGTCAAGCTCGCTCAGCGCAAAGGCCAGGTTTCTCTCGGTGGCATTGGAGACCCTTATCCGCCGCTGCCACTTGCGAAGCCGGTAGAGTTGCGCCCGGTTCTTGCTGGAGATGGCCCGGCCATACGAGTCACGGTTTCTCCAGTCGATCATCGTGGAAAGACCCTTGTCATGGATGGTAAAGGTCATCGGTGCGCCCACACGGGAACGCTTCATACGCTGGTCATGGTCGAAGGCCCGCCACTCCGGCCCCCTGTCAATGAAATCATCATCGATGACAAGCCCGCAGTTCTGGCATACCAGTTCCGCTCGCTCGTAATCGTGGACGAGCTGCCGGCTTCCACACTCCGGGCAGACCGTCTCGGTATGGTCCTCGGCTTTCTTCTCGTGTTCTTTTACACGCTCTTTCAAACGCTGTTTAAGAGTCTCGCGCTCATTTTGAAGAATTTTTAGTTTTTCTACTTCCTGCATCTTTACACCTCGCTATTTTATAAACAGCATCTCTCCTGCATCGGCCCGTGCCTCTGCCCTGCAGAGAATTGCAGCACATGGAGCAGACACATTTCCAAAAACATCCACAACCCTGCCGACAGGTTTCATCCTTTTATCAATCACGTCAGTATGCATCCGTGGGAGGTGCGCGGGATCACACCTGACAACGAGAAGTCGATTGCCGACGGTATGCATCACATGACCAATTGATTTCAAGATAAAACCCCATCCTGCATCTCCATTGGAAAAATGGCGCAGATGATTTAGTAATCTATATATATAGATAGTTATAGTATATAAAAGTGTTGTAAAGATATAAATAGTAATTTTATCGGAAGAGCAGTTCGTCGATATTTAAAGAAAATGCGCGTGAACATTCGTCTTTTTTAAGTCCGGCACCCATGGCAACAGAAATTTTCGCGCGTTTATCCAGGAGATCGTGTGGTGCATGCGCGTCAGAATCCACGACCAGCGTGCACCCTGTATCTCTTGCAATGTTGGCGACGTGACCGTTTGTCCTGTTGTGGCCTCCTCTCGAGGTCAGTTCCAGTGCGACACCGTGTTCAGCCGCAAGCATTGCATCATCCCTTGTGATCAAACCAGGGTGGGCGAGAACGTCAACATCGGTACAGGAACACGCCGTACGGTTGGTTCCAGGTGCGACAGGCTCCATGAGCGTCTCTCCGTGAACAACCACCACATCGGCCCCGAGATTCTTTGCCTTTTGTGCCATCCCCTGGATCAGGATGGGGGGAACATGGGTGAGTTCGACGCCACAGAGGAGTCTTACCCCGTAGATATTCGCTGACTCTCTCACCCCGGGTAGCACGGCAAGCAAAGTCTCCAGGTTTGAACCGTCTGCATGGTCCGTAACTGCCACCGTATCATACCCAAGGACCGCCATCCTCCTGATAAGCTCCATGGGGAGCATCTCTCCATCACTCAGGGTGGTATGCGTGTGCAGGTCATACATCCCCGGTCATCTCCTGGCCTCAAGGTGTCCTGCAACCAACTTCAACAGTTTTTCCTTGCTCTTATCCCAGTTTACAACCAGCCGGCCCTCCCTCTTCCACCAGTATGCGGGATGATGCTTCTGTTCGATACGGAACGAAAGACCGGCCTTCTTTGTCGCCCGCTCAATATCGGCAATCGTCGGATTCTTTACCGCTTTCGATCTTGACACCCTTCGCCCCTCATCGCGGAACAGCCCGGCATCAAAATAACAGGGATAGAGAATTCGTTCACCCTTCATTGTATAACATGTTGGAAAGTGAACCTATAAACACTGTACCATCGAACAATTCGTATGCATCACATCGACGTCAGGATCGAAAAAGACATTTACGACGTCAATAACAAAATTGCAGAGCACAACTCTTTGACTTTACGCGCCTACGGGATCAGGGCATTCGATCTCCTTGGTGCAATCGGATCGGGAAAGACCGCCCTTATCGAGAAGATCGTCCCTCTTCTCAAAGACAGGGGTATTCAGGCTGCCGCCATAGCAGGCGACGTGTACGGAGACGATGACTATAAACGGATCATTGCTCTCGGGATTCCCGCTGTGAATGCGAACACCGGGAAAGAATGTCACCTCGATGCGCATCTCGTGGAGCACGCAATCGAGGGTCTGCCCCTGGATACCATTGATCTCCTCTTCATCGAGAACGTCGGAAACATGGTCTGCCCGACAGATTTTCGTCTTGGTGCCGAGAAGCGCCTGGTCGTGATCAGCTCGACTGAAGGTGACGACGTGGTGAATAAGCATCCGATGATGTTCCGGGACTGCCAGATAGGAGTGATCAACAAGGTGGATCTCGCCCCCTTCGTCGGTGCCGATCTCGATCGGATGGAGACGGATATGAAGCGGTACAACCCCTCGATGAAGATATTCAGGACCAATCTCAAAGAGGGTACAGGCGTGGAAGCAATCGTCGATGCATTGCTCTCACAAACAGAGTAATTAAATATCTGGGAACGCAATATAGTGAGCACTCTGATAGGGTAATAGCCCGGCAGAAAACAATCCATAGAGGAATAAAAGGGGAAATCAAATGCTCTGGCAAGGTAGATCAGTAAGGCAGGCCACTGGCGGCCGTTATCGCCCGTCACAGGGAAAAAGAAGAACAGAGATCGGGTCTGCTCCGGCAGACACCCATATCGGTGAAGATCGTCGCAAGATCATCCGGACAACCGGCGGGAATACCAAGGTTCGTGCGATGCGTGCGCTGTTTGCCAATGTTGCGAACAAAACCACGGGCGAAGTAAAGAGGGTAAAGATCGAGACCGTGGAACAGAACGTGGCAAATCCCAACTATGTTCGGAGGAACCTTCTCACCAAGGGGGCCCTTATCAGGACTGAACTGGGAAATGCCCGAATTGCAAGCAGGCCCGGACAGGATGGCGTGATCAACGCGTATCTTGTAGAATAAATTCTTTTTTGAAAAATTTCAGAAATAACCTGTGGATACGGTATGCGCCGGCCGTATCCAAAAGTCGTATCCGGAGATGAACAGGTGTGTAGGAGGAGGATGATCATGGATACGACTTTTGTCGAAGTACATATGTGGGTTTCGCAGGTTTATATGTTATGATCTCGAAACCCTGATTAAATAACCAATATGAACGCCGATTCGGAAAAAGATGGCTATTAGAATTAATAAAATGAAAAAATAAAAACAATACGATTGAATTATTGCTATATGAGCCGGGGCATGAACCTTGTGTGGTCTGCCCCGCAGAGAACAATCAGGGAGTCGTGACCACAGGTACCATACCTCATGGGTCGATCCGGATTGTTGAACGATTGTTTGATAGTCCGCACGGTTCCAGTACATGGAAAGGAGAGAGTGTCATGACACCACACCCCCGTACAGGAGGTCGCATATGAGTCTCACAATCGCCCTTGCCGCTCCATTCCGGCATGCCAGGAAGGAACGGCTGAAAAAGAACGAGATAATATATTACCTGGCGTTCGACCGGCACTGGATGAATATCGAGCAGGCAAACTCCCTGATCTCCCGGGCAGCAGAGGAAGGCCTCATTGAATATGAAGGGGATATGATAAAGCCGGCATTTGACGTATCCCAGGTGGAGATTCCCATAGGATTCAAACCCTCCTCGGCGATTTTTGAGAGATCGGATCCCTACCAGGACCTGCTCGGAAGGATCGTGTCTGAGAGCGGGCACTCCGCACAGGTCGTGGTTTCAGAGATGAATTCTCTTATTCAAAAGGAATTTGATGGGAACCTGCGTCCCGAAGCGGCGATCGTCATAGTCGCCAAAAAGTATGGTGTCGGATTTGAAGATATGCTTCCGGCCTTAAGAGACCAGATCCAAAAAAGGTAAACAATTCAGGCCTTGCTCTCTTCCTCTACGGGTTTTGCGAATATCTCGTCCAGCGGCTTGTCGCCATACGTTGTAACACGCGCATTGATCTGGACGAAATCAGCCGTGATCTCATTTCCTCTCATGGATTTGCGACGTCGCTGACCATCCATCACCGGCTTGAATCCCGTGCCGCCGGAGACAAGCAGTTTCTTCCTTCCTGCAACGGGAAGGTTCTTCCTGGCAGGCGTGCCGTTCCTGTCGGATCCCCCGGTTATCTC
The DNA here is from genome assembly GCA_002509485.1 of Methanolinea sp. UBA477. Lineage (GTDB taxonomy): Archaea > Halobacteriota > Methanomicrobia > Methanomicrobiales > Methanospirillaceae > SD8. Next base: position 4,866 of record DAWO01000042.1, on the reverse strand, counting down.
CATACGGTAACCCTGGAGACCCAGCGGACCGCAATCGATCTCGTCTCCGATATGTTTTCCCATTATTCCCCCGGCTGAACCGCCGCTCACATCCACGTTGTATGCACGGCCTGTCTTCTGGTCTGACAGGACTACTTTGAATTCCACCATGTCATCGGTCTCCTTATAGTATGAAACTGAAACGAGTCACTCATTCTCACATGCCGGCCATTTCCGCTTCTGAATGATCCCCGAAGCGGAGACTTGCACAGATCCCTGTCAACAGGGTTGCAGATTGGCTCGCTGAGAAGTACCCAATAGACTGGGTGAGTGATATATTAAATACTATTTACCCCAGAAGGGATCGTTCTTCCGCTTCATGGAGGTGAACTCTTCAAGAACCTCCTGGGCGCTGATCGCGAGGTGTTTGAGCATCTCCTTTTCGAGCACCTTCACATGCCGCTCGGGGATATCTACCAGGAGGTCGTCCTCTTCTGCCAGCTGTCGCCCAACCGTGGCGCCTTCAACTGATATTGCCACTTCTGCCCCGGCCGGCGCCTCCCGGATATTTTCCTGGTTCTGCTGCATGGACTTGAGATGCCCGACCTTTTTTCCGTCTTTCTGAATAAGGTTTACACCGGTCCGGAGAGTACCGCCAAGAACCCTCACTCCGACTACTGCGGGATTGCTCTGCCTGAATATGCAGTGCGGGAGAACCCTGATCTTTGCCGGCATCACGATCTGTTCGAACTTCTGCTGTTCTGTCTTTCTCTTGAGATCGTCGCGCCAGGCCACGTAGTCATCGACGAGCTTGTAGATCACCTTCTCCTCGAAGACAGTAACCTTTGAATGCAACTCCTCTTTCAGCATCTCTGCCGCATCCGGAAGGATCGGGGTATTAAAGCAGAGCATCGCCCGGTAATACGGATTTTTGATGGTTTCTGCCTCGATAATGTCATGGCGGCTGACCGGACCGACTTCTGCCCTCATGACACCTATCTCCTGGCTTTCAAGCTCCTTTGACAGAGCCTCGAGGGCACCTATCGTATCCGCTTTTATGATCAACCCGTCAGGAGACAGTTTCACATTGATCTCTTCCATCTCCCTTCTTATCCGCTCAATGACCTCGTTGGAATCACCACGGATAACCTGGACCGGCGATCCTGCAATGGCCCCCTCCAGGTTGGGTGCGCTGACCTTGATCCCTGACGCCGCAGTCACCGATTTTACCCGCTCAAACCTGTCCTCCACCAGGATCTCCTTGAGCGGCCTTGGTTTCAGGAGAGCCCTGACCCGGGTTGTTACCACTCCGGACCGGGTAACCAGTGCAAGTTCGTCGCCGACGGAGAGGGTTCCATCGTACAGGATGACATCGAGGGTGGGGCCGAGTCCTCTCTCCTCCTTGACCTCCAGTATTGTCCCAAGACCGGGCCCATCCACGCTCATCTGCAGTTCCTGCTCCATGTATCTCTGTGCAAGGCCGATCATAACCATGAGCAGTTCGGCAATACCTTCGCCACTATGGGCACTTACGGGAACGATTGCAAGGTTTCGTTGGAAATCCGTAACCCTGTCAAAACGTTCGGCAGAAAAACCGAGATCTGAAAGGCTGGCAACAAGTTCGTATACCCTGGTCTCCATGAGGTCTTTTACCCGATCATTCTGGCGTGAAAGACTCTTCAGGAACGGCTCATCCTCGCCCACTCTCCAGCCATGCAGCTTGTCTGTCTTTGTCGCGGCAATAACAAAGGGGGTCTTGTAATTCCGGAGTATCTGGAGTGCTTCGATCGTCTGCGGCTGAAATCCCTGGTTGATATCAACGACAACGATTGCCATGTCGGCCAGAGCCCCGCCCCGTGCACGGAGGGTGGTGAAGGCATGGTGGCCAGGAGTATCGATGAACAGGAGACCGGGAATGTTGATGGGCATCTTTTCGATCGAGCCGCTCATTCTTTTTATGGCATCAATGGGAACGATGGTCGCTCCGATGTGCTGTGTTATTGCCCCGTCTTCCGTGCTCACCACCGAAGATCCTCTGATCCGGTCAAGCAGCGAAGTCTTTCCATGATCAACGTGCCCGAGCACACAGACGATTGGCGTTCTGATATTCTCTTTTTTTGCCATGTTATTCACCCGAAGAGAACGCATCGTCCTCCTGATCCGTCTGCAGGAGATAGTGCTGTTTGTATCAATCCCTAAAACAAAAGGATTCCGGTATACCGCTGCAGATGATCTCCTTTTTGATTCCGGTATCTTATAGAACATCCCTGCTATAAAAAAACCACCCTGGTTACGAGATAGAAGCCCGGCAGATGAGATACCTTAAATAGCGTCCGTTACAAAATAAAAAGGGTACATTTGCCAGGGTGGGGTAGCTGGTCATCCTAGGGGACTGTGGATCCCCCGACCCGGGTTCGAGTCTCGGCCCTGGCCTATTTTATTGCCGTTTTAACCTGATTTTCATCGTGAACGGGGGCGAATCCGGATTGTTTTTTCTTCGCACCAGATGACGGGGACTTGACACCGGCGAGAACGAGTGGGATCTTTGCAGGACATCCCCCCCTTAAATATAATCAGTACCATATGCTTTTTCAGAGGTTCAACGTCTGGACGTGTAGGTCCAAAGGAAAAACCGGGTGGATGTGAAGAGATGAAGAGATCGATGATGATTATTATTGCACTGGCGTTTATCACCGGATCGGTACTGGCAGTCCCGACCGTTTCGATGTACGGCGAAACCATGAACCAGGATCATTCCGGTATGTCCCCATATACCATCCCAAAATCAGATGAGTGCATGTGCGGGGATCTGTTCGTGGGCGACGATGGTGAAGAAGCGGTTCATTACCTGTGCAGTGCTGTATTCGACGGGGCAGACTGTGCCGGCTGCCGGGAGAACCAGGGACCCGAATATATAACGGATCCTGAAACCGGCTATGTATATTCGAATACATTTGCCAATGGCACAGTGATACCTGAGGATTTTGTAGACCCGGTCCACGGTGCAGATTCCCTCTCTGATCCGAGAAACATGGCTCTGTACAGGCCCTGGCCGACCCATACACTTGCACCAATACAGCCGCATGACGATGCAATGATACGGGCACGACTGGATTATTACAATTTTCCCCTGCCCACCTGGACGGGATCAACACGGGTACTCGGAAGATTGTCACAATTCATCTAGAACTTTTTTTACGGAATATTAAAAGAGAGAGAGAGAGAGAGATACGAAATCGTACTTTTTTTAAAATGCGTGCAGGTGAGACGCGGTGTCATGTATTTCCGGCCAGACGCCAGCCATTTTTATCCACATGCCGCTCCCGGATTCCGGGGAGCGGGATAAATTGTGGGAAGCAATAGCTGATCAGGAATCCCGTCTCCAGGGCATAGACCCTCCAATCATCGTGCTTGAGGGATCCGTTCTCATCCGGGGATACGGGTCTTTTCGGATTACCCGTCCACCATCTGTGCCTCGCATCGCGGACACCGCAGGAGATAGCAGGGAACCTCGGGCGGCCTGGCCATCCGGAATCCGCACAGCGTGCATCTGCAATAGCCGGGAGGTGATCTTCTCCCGCCAGGTGGTACATCGTCTGGAGACATTGATCAGTTTCTCGTTCTCACCCGGGAGTTCAAGAAAGTTTCCTACCCTCGGGACTTGCCAGGAGCAGGAGACCTGCCAGAAAAACGACAATATCGATTGGTGGGAGCAGGGTTGCGATCACCGCAAGAATCCCGGCCTTTTGAAACCGGCGGCGCCGTGCTGAGAATAAACCGGTGATCGCGGTGAGGATCCCTGCACACTTGACAAGCGCAACTGCATGGAGATACCCGCCGGCGATCAGATGTATCGGAAAAAACCTGGTGGAAAATGGAAGTGCCCCGTACAGGATCAGGTAGGCCAGGGCTATGAAGGACAGGACAATCCCTATTGCCAGGAGGAGCTCTCCGATCCTTGCCTCTGTGCTCAATCCTTCCATCATGGACGTATGCCTTCTCTGGCCCCCCAGAATCACGCCCGGTCACTGATACTGCCGGCATATCATCTCGCATCTGGCACCTGCCGGAGGGTCGCTTTTCCGGGTGAAGACCGGTTCTCCTTCTCTGTCGTGTGAGCCTGATCCCGGAGGGGAACCATGTAGTTTTTTTTGCTCTTCTCCCTATTTATCTATGAGTTTCATGAGGCATGAAATAACCGGGGACAATCTCCAGCAGGTCACAGTCACCCTGAACCCGGGTGAGAGTATATTTGCAGAAGCCGGGGCCATGGTGAACATGAGCGGGAATATGAATATGAACACCGTGGTCAAAGGAGGCGTCCTCAAAGGATTCAAGCGAATGGTTACCGGGGAGAGCTTCTTCATCACCGAGTTTTCCCCTGATGGAGGGGAGGGATTTGTTTCATTTGCCGGCAACGTTCCGGGGAAGATATTTCCCATATTCCTGCAGGGAAACGAGTTTATTGCACAGAAAGATTCCTTTCTCTGTTCCGAATCCGGAATCGATCTCGACGTCGCGTTCACGAAGAAGATCAGATCCGGGATCTTTGGCGGAGAGGGGTTTATATTGCAGCGTTACAGCGGTTCAGGAAATGTCTTTCTCCACTGCTGCGGGGACATCATCGAGCTGAACCTGAAACCGGGAGAGGTTACCCGTGTCTCGACAGGTCTTGTTGTTGGATTCGAAGAGACGGTCACCTACGATATCTCTCTTGCCGGAGGGGTCAAATCGGTCCTTTTTGCCGGAGAGGGACTCTTCCTGACGACCCTGACCGGTCCGGGAAGAGTTATCCTGCAGTCCATGGATCTGGCACGGCTTGCCGCATCTCTCATCCCCTACCTTCCAAAACAGACTTCAGGCAGCAATCGATAGGACAGGCAGGTA
>DAWO01000112.1 GCA_002509485.1 Methanolinea sp. UBA477 | reverse complement strand
AAGGATTCCTTGTTCAACACATAAATTCCCAGAGCCTCCATTTTTTTCAGCTTTGTCGTAATAACATGAAGAAACTGGTACAGCACTTCAACCCTCCGGTACATGAGAAGTGTCGAGAGGGAATTTAAGTAAAACCGGATGGGAGGCGGAAAAATCTCCAGCTCGTCTTCTGAAAAATCACCCCTGAACATCTCTTCGACCATCCGGGTAAACTTGATCCCGATACCTGTGAGATCACTGGCGCTTGGGACGTATTTTACCCGAACAGAATCGGCAGCCTCGGGAGACATGAGTTTTGTAACGGTGTCTATGATTCCTGTGTGGGTCCTCTGGAAGGGAGAGAGTTCCAGCGTCTCCTCGATATCGGCTGAAGGATGATCAGTGGATAAAATAATCGAAAATTCCCCGCTTTTGGGCTTTGAGATGGTATATCCGATACGATCTCCGGAGGAGAGGGACGGAACAAGGATGAGGATATTGGTTCCGGACTCCAGGCCGCCCAATGCATCATCTATCACTTTTATTCCACTTTTATAGATGTACATTCCTCAACCATCATTTTATGAGAAGGTTTATAAGTGCTCCTATAAAAACACCGAGTCCAAGCGTGTAAAATGAGACCATCGCAGCGATCCTTGTCCCGAGCTCTTTCTGAAGGACCGCGATTGTCGAGATGCAGGGAACGAAGAGCACACTGACGATTGCAAAGATATACAGCTGGATCCCTGTCATGACTGATGAGAGGTCAGCCGTTCCTGCGAGTATGATCAGGGTTTCAAGAGCCATCTCCTTCCGGAGAATACCAAATACCAGTGCCGTGGTCGCATATGAAGGAATTCCGAGGATGATGGTGGAGAACGGGTTGATCAGGGACTCAAAGACCTCGAATGCGCCTGCATACTGCAGCAGTCCAAGAATGATGCTGGCCACGATAAGCAGGGGCATGGCGATGTACAGAAATTCCTTGATACGAAGCCATGATTTCTGAAGTACATTCTTCCATTCGGGCCTTCGGAGCGGAGCCATTTCAAGTATCATCCCGTATTGTTCACCAGGTGTTATACGCGAAAGGATAATTCCTGTCAGGAAAACAAGGACAAATATCACGACATATATACTCAACGCGGCTGCTATTCCGACAAATGAAGCGACGATTCCAGCAATTATAACAGTCCGTGCAGAGCACGGGATCATGGTGACGAGAAACGATGCGATTATTCGCTCCCGGCGGCTCTTTAAGAAGCGGATGCTCATCAGTGCAGGGACATTGCAGCCAAACCCGAGCATAATGGGGATGATGCCCTGCCCGTGCATCCCAAGACGGTGCATGAACCTGTCTGCAAGGAATGCAGCTCTCGTCAGGTACCCTGAATCCTCGAGGATTGAGATGAAGATATAAAAGGTAAAGACGAATGGGAACGCTATTCCCAGTCCTGCCTGCAGGGAAAGGAGAAACGAGAAGCCGACCTGCCGGACCAATGGCGGAAGGTCGAGTGCCAGGAACGGATCGACGAGGGTCAACTGCATCAATTCGACTATGGACTCTTCCATCCACGATCCGGTCATGAACACGACGAGGAGTATCGAAAGGAGTATTCCAAAGAGGATTGGAATACCGGGAAATGTTGTCGTCAGTATCCTGTCCAGGTCTCTGAACCTGCGGGTTTCACTCTCCCGAAGGAGTTTTTTTGCGATGGTGTGGGCGCAATGGTGCCTGTTCCCGGCGATGATCTGGTGGACTGACATGTGATGGATTCGCTCCAGTTCAAGTGCCAGTATCTCTGCTGACTCCAGGAGTTCAGGGTCGTCTCCGATGCCCTGGAGGGCATAGAGTGCCTCGATCCTGCTTATTGAAAACCCGGGGGCAAGACTCCGTATCGCGGCCTCGACATGGTGATCATAATTGACCTCGAGGTGCGAGATCGAAGAGGAGAAGGTTGCTCTTGGAATGATCTCGCCGATATTTTTCCCCTGTATCGCAGTAGTCGTTATTACGGGTATACCGAATACCTCTTCGAGGCCTGCGACGTCGATCTCCATGCCCTGCTTCGAGGCTTCGTCCATCATGTTCAAAACGGCGATCATCGGTCTTCTGAACTCGGCCAGTTGGGTGAGGAGGTACAGGTTCCGTTCCAGGTGGGCTGCATCCAGGACGGCGATATAGACGTCGCCCTGCCCGGAGACGATGAACGAGCGCACCATCTTCTCTTCGTCTGAATCTCCATCGAGGGAATAAATGCCGGGGAGGTCCACAATCTCCTTTATCTCCCTCTCGTAACAGACGTTTCCTCTCATGAGGTCGACGGTGGTCCCGGGATAATTGCTCACCTCGACGCCAAGACCCGTCAACTGCTGAAAAATAAGCGATTTGCCGACATTTGGGTTTCCGACAAGGACAAATTTCATCCGGGATGCTCCACGCAAACAGATTGGGCAATCTCGGGAGATAACGCGATATCACAGCCTTTGACCCGAATGACTACGGCATCGTTGGAGAGTTTCCTCACAAGAACAATTTTTTCACCGGGAAAGATCCCAAGATCTGCAAGACGGCTGTAATTGCCGTGACAGGGAATATTTTTGATGACGAGTTCGGCTCCCTCGGAAAAATCGAGGATGGATGAAAATTTCCAGCCACCCCTGCCCCGCCTCCTGCAGGGGATATCGCCTCCTTTAAACGGATTCCGTATATATGTGCCCAGACGGGCAATTGCGTCATCTGATACCTTGTGTTCGAGCGTACATGCCTCTGTTGAGGCGATATCAGGATCAAATCCAAGCACCTCGGTGAAAAAACGTTCGAGAGTCTGGTGCTTGCGCAGAACCCTTCGTCCGAGATCCCTGCCCTGGGTGGAGAGCCGGATATGGTCGCCGCCAGGTTCGATGTCTCCTTCTTTTTCAAGAGCTGCCAGCATCTTCCGCACCTCGTCTACAGGCTTTCCAAGGTAATCCGCGAATTCAGATGGTGCGGGCGGGCTGTTTCTCTCCTGCGCATATTTAAAAAGTGCTTCCAGGTAGTCTTCCCGCAGCGCAGTCTCCATGAACAATAAATTTGGAGTGCCGGAATAATATGGGTTTGTATGATGATATGGCGTGATGCGGTTTTTTGGGAGGATTAGTACGTTCTCTTTATAAAAAAGTGAGACGGATGATACGTGTACGAGACATGGGGATCCGTTCCCGAAAATCGACAAAATAGCTATCGGGTTTTCGTGAAGAGGGCAGGAGAAATACATGGACAGCACCAACCGGCAGGTGGCAGAAAAACTTCATTCCATGGGTGAATTGCTTGAACTGACCGGCCAGAATGTCTTTAAAGTCCGGGCATATTACCGGGCTGCAGACGTCGTGGAGCGGCTGCCCTCGGCCGTTACGAAATGCGATGAAAGATCGCTCGAGCAGGTCGGCGGGATCGGTGTCAATATTGCCAGAAAGATTATGGAGATAAAGGATACCGGCTCTTTTCGTGAACTCGAGGAACTGAAGGCGGCAATACCTGCATCGTTGATCGAGTTGCTGGAACTGGATGGGATAGGACCAAGGACGGCGCACACGCTCTGGCAGAAACTTGGGATCGAGAGTATCGAAGACCTGGAAAGGGCCGCCCGGGGCAACAGGATCCGGGCTGTCAGGGGATTTGGTGAGAAGAAGGAAGAGAAGTTCCTGAAGTCCATCTCGTCTTTTCGCCAGAGGTCGGATCGAATGAACCGTCTCGAGGCAGAGGAGGTGATATCCAGGGTAACAGAGGTCCTTCTCCCCACGACATTTGAAGTTGCAGGAAGCTACAGGAGAGGAAAGAGCACCATTGGCGATATTGATATCGTCACAACAGAACCGGCTGCTCTCCTGAATCCGAAACTCCGCACGGTTGCAGAAGAGATCATCGATGAAGGGGAGAAGAAGACCTCCCTGCGCTGCCAAAACAAGAGGGTAGATGTGAGGTTCACCAGCCCCTCCCGGTTCGGCTCGATGCTGCTGTATCTTACCGGATCCAAGGCTTTTAATATCCGGATGCGGGAGATCGCACTCAATAATGGGTATAAACTGAACGAGTACGGGATAGAGGACAGGTCACACGGGAACCTGAACACGTTTGCAACCGAAGAGGAACTGTTTTCATTTCTTGGGATTGAATATATTGTCCCGGAACTGAGGGAGGACTGGGGGGAGATCGAGGCTGCGACAACGCATTCGCTTCCAAATCTTGTCGCGACCGGTGACATTCGCGGAGACCTGCATGTCCACAGCAACTGGAGCGATGGCAGCCTCTCGCTTGTTGAACTCTCCGGGATCGGTGAGAAGATGGGATATGAATATATTGTCTGTTCTGATCACTCGAAAACGCTCGGAATCGCCCGTGGGCTGGACGAGGAGGCATTAGAAAGGCAGGCACACGAGATAGAGGTGATCAACCGCGACGCCTCCTGCCGGCTTGTGCACGGGATAGAAGTCGATATCCTTGCGGATGGATCGCTTGGTCTTCCCGCACACATTCTCGCAGACCTTGATATCGTCATCGCGTCGGTTCATTCGTCGTTTGGACAGGAAAAAGACATCATGACCCGGAGGGTGTTGTCTGCCGTGGACTCTGATGACGTGGATATCATAGGTCATCCTACGGGAAGGATAATCGGGAGACGAAAGCCATATGAGATCGACCTGTCGAGGGTGATCGAACGTGCGTCTGATACAGGTACGGCCCTCGAGTGCAATGCATCCCCGTACCGGCTGGATCTCGATGATGTCTATATCAGGGAATCGATGAAGACTGGTGTGAAGATCTCGATCGGGACCGATTCGCATGGGGCAGAAGAGTTTGAACACATGAGATTTGGGGTCTCGGTTATACGGAGGGGATGGGGGACTCCGGAGGGAGTGATCAATACGTACTCGCTGTCGGACCTTCTGGAGTGGGCATCATGATTCGCTGGCTCTATGAAAAAGCACTCGTCAGGCAGATATCAACCCTTCCATCCCATATCTGCTTCATGATCAATGAACAGGACGTGATCGATGCCCCTGGTCGTATGTACGACGTCACGTGCTGGTGCAGGGAGATATCGGAGAGGATAGGCGGGGATATTGATGGAGTGCCGGAACGAAGGCCTGGTGCAGGAATACAGCGGGTGACCTTCCATGTGAGTACGAGGGATTCGGGGAGAGTAAAATCATATCTTGAAGAGATACAGAAGATTGGAAGAATCGCACGGCTCAATATTCACATGGAAGACCAGGATGTGAAGACAGGGCAGGGGATGGAAGTCCTTGTGGCAATCGGGAAGAGCGGACGCGATGAGATTGTCCATTGCTTAAAAGAGATCGCACGTGAAGGGATCCCTCCCGAAGACGTCACGGAAGAGGTGATAGAAGAGCACCTGACCTTCCCGTACGATCCTGACCTTGTCATCAAGACGGGAGGCAGCCACCTGACCGATTTCCTCATCTGGCAATCCGTCTATTCTGAACTCTTCTTCCTCGATGTGAACTGGAGATGGTTCAGGAAGGTCGATTTTTTCCGTGCACTTCGTGATTACCAGTCAAGAGCCAGGCGATTTGGTAAGTGAGGAGTGCGGCTCCCCACATACCCCGTCTGTCTGGTTCTTGAGGCATTCCACCCTCTGCGAGTAGACCCGTATCGCCCTCAGAAGATCGATCTTTCTGAAGTCCGGCCAGTACGGCGCAGAGAAATAGACAGCGCATTCGTGGCCGTTCGCAAGCCAGGGCAGGAAGTTTGAGGTACGGTACTCATTCCCTGTCCTGATGATGAGATCGACCGGGGGGAGGCCTCTCCCCGAATGGAGATACCTGTCGACGAGCTCTGTTGAGATGTCATCTATGGTGTGCCGCCCCTGCCTGACTCCGTCGAGGATCTGTCGTGCTGCACGGATGATCTCGTTTCGTCCCCCGTAGGCAAGTGCGACATTCAGGTAATAGCCCGAGTAACTCTTCGTCGATTCTTCTGCCCGGTGTATGACCTCGATCAGGTCGGGGGGCAGGAGCGACGGATCACCGACCATCTGAACCCGTATGTGGTGCCGGTGAACCCGCTCGTCGTCAAGAACCCGTTCAAACCTGTCCTTGAATATGTCAAACAGTTCCTGGACCTCGCGGCTGTCCCGGGAGAAGTTCTCTGTGGAGAAGGAGTACAGCGTGATGTGTTCGATCCCGAGTTCGTGTGCCCAGTCAAGGACCATCTCCGTCCGGTCGGCCCCTGCCCTGTGCCCTTCACCGGTCCTTAACCGGTGGTTTCGTGCATACCGACGGTTCCCATCCTGTATGATTGCGATATGCCTGGGCATGTGCTGGCACTGCCTCCGGAGGATCTTTCCGTAGAGGTCGTCTGCGACCTTCCGGAACATCAGAGTGGTGTCACCTCCACGATGATCCCATGGTCGGGGTACCTCTCTATCACTGCCTTATCTCCGGGTATCCTGTCGGCAAGTTCAACAAGGATCCACCAGGCCATCTCGAGGGTGTTGTCCAGGACCTCATACATATCGTCGTCCATCTCCCCGAGAAGATCCGGTGGAACCGATTCCCTCCCTGTCATGCCATATACGACGGTTCCGTCATCGGTCACTTCGTCGAATGGCCGGGCCGTGTTCCTGGCTATTCTTTGAAGCCGCCTTCGCAACTGGACAGAATCCTTGAACTGCGACGAACACCAGTGGACCTTCGGATGGCGGGTCAGCGGTTCGGCCCACGTGCGGGCGCCAAGAACCGCGTTGTGCACTCCGTCTTCGGGTTCATGCCCTCTCCGCCGCATCTCGCCGGCATTGCTCTCACCCCACTCGAGTTCGTTGATATTCAAGAAGTCCAGTTCTGAAAGGACGTATTCCAGGCATTTTATCCCGGGAAGGGCAGGGACCTCGAACCCTGCAACAAACCCCTGTCTCCTGGCCTCGCGAACCGATTCGACGAAGGGCGTCTCCAGTATGGTATCCCAGAGTTCCTGGGGAGGATGGAGCCGTATCTCGTCCACGAGTCCGGAGAGGGACTGGAGATCTTCTCTTGAGGGGGCAATCCCGGTATAGAGATGGATCTGGTGCGATGGGCCGAACTCCTCCTTGAGGCGACGTGCGAAGGCGATAACCCGGTCAAGCCTGTCCAGGGGTTCGCCTCCGGTAATGCCCGTCCCAAGAGCGCTCATTCGGAGCGCTTCCCGTACCGCATCGTCCGGGCATTCGATCCTCTTCTCATTCGCATAGATGTGATCCCTGCCTTTTCTCTCGAATGAAAGCGGGCAGTACCAGCAGGTGCGCCTGCACGTGCCGGTGATGAAGAGGACCATCTTTGCGCCCTCGTGGCAGAGGACGCATCCAGGAGAGAGTATCTTTTCCATAAAGGGTGTGTTCGTGTCCGGGAACCGTTTCGGGTACGGTCCGGATCTTTCTCTATAGTAGGATTGCTGTCATTAATCCTTTTTCCATTGTGACAGGATGGAGGAGGGGATTCTTGATCCTGAGACCAGTGGCACAGGGGACGTCTCTTTCCCGGTTCCGGGAAAAATACGCGAGTAACCCGAGAGTCGGTGTTCTGTGGTATCGGCAGATCGTTCCGCGATGATTGATTCGGAACCGGGAATCCCCTGCAATCTTTCGAGGACGGCATCACCCTGCGATGAGGGTGTGCCGGAGTTCGTGTCGCCGCGAATAGCTGAAAAGAGGTCGGCATCCGCGTTTCCTGCCCGGGAAGAGGGAATATCCGCAGATCCTGTCCTGATGATAACCGATCTTTGCTCGGATGCGCTGTTTTCAGACGTATCGACTGCAGTTACCCTGATATATGCAACCCCTGGACGGGCATCTTCAGGCACCATCCAGTCGACGGATCCACTCTCCCCGAGGTCTTTTGCAACAGGGTTCCAGCTCTTCTTGCCGTCAGTTGAATATTCAACGGATACCCCTGCAACCGCTGAATTGTCTGACGAAGACCACCGGATCTTCACGGCCGATCCCGGGGTAACAGTCGAATACGAACCGGGCGAGTCGAGGGAGACTGAAGGTGGCGTATCATCAGTCTCTCTGGTTGGTTCAGGAGTTGGTGTGTGTGTCGGGACTGTTGTTGGTGTGGGTGTTGGGGTCGGTACCACTGCTGGATCATTCGTGAATGCCTTGAGGCAGACATTCGAATTAGGATAGATGGTTGTGATATCGGTCCAGCGGTTGCCGTCGCTGCTCACGTAACTATCACCCGGCTGTGCAGTCGCCCCGGACGTATACCCGCTGTACGGGTATTCCATGGCGACCGGGTATTGATATCCAGGCGTGGTAATCTTCACCACGGCTGCGAACTCCTGGCCCTGGGCCAACTGGATGGGTGTATCAAGTTTTATGGTATGATACCCGGGTATGGGGATTGTCCCTGAGACCGAGCCTGCCAGTCTCCCGCTTGTCGGATCGTGAGAAGAGTCGAGGTACACACTGACCTGGTATGTTGCGTCAGGAACAGCGGTGTAGAAACTGACCGCCTGGAGATCTTCTGACCCGGCAGAGGTGAAGATATTGGCGAAGTATTCCGTTTCTGATCCGGATCCATATGAGACAACCCATCCGAGCGGGTCATGCTGGTATATGTTTTGGTAATTATCGGTCTTTTCTGCCATGAAAAGGGCATTGTCCCTCCCGATACGGGTGTCGTAGTAGGAGACGTAGAAGTATCCTTCATCTCCCCATGCATCGCCCCAGCTGTTCTTCACGATAAATGCCCCGTTGCCTGCCGGGAGCCTCTCAAAGTTTGTGCGGTCATAGGAATCGTCCCAGCCGACGATGGTGACGGCATGATTGCCTGATGCGCTGCCGCCGTAGTAGTACGAGTTCCGGTGTTCGGAGAAGAGGTCGTCATTCCAGTATAGCGTGGAGTAGAGCGCCCCCTCTTCCATGAGTGCCATCTTGATATTCTCGTTGTCAAGAGGTCCGCTCCGTGAAGGAATGAACCATACATCCTGGACATGTTTCACCTCCTCGAGGTTTGCCGGTGAAGAGGAGGAGACGGAGTTGTAGGGGTCTGTTGATTCAGGCACGGGGCCGTCCCACCGTGAGAGGTATGCCGTAGCCATGAGTGAATTTCCGCCCATGCATGGCGCAAAGTCGTATCCGTGCCTGTTTTTCATGTTATTCTCGGAAAAATCCCAGGACTCTTCGGGAAGGAGAGTGGATTCGAGGGATGAATAGGTGGAGAAAGCCCAGCAACTCCCGCATCGCTCCTGGTTTTCCACGTCCGAGACTTTCTGGAGGACCCGCAGATCCAGTCCGTTTCCTGCGGATACGACGCTCTCCGATTTTTCAGCGGCGATTGCAGAGACCTGGTAGGTCTCTGGGAGTGTATAGCCCTTGCCCGAACCGCCCATCTGCATGTTGAAGACAGAGATCTCCTTTCCCGTGTTATGGGAGAGATCAACGGGGCCCGGGATGTAGCCCAGGGCGTGTTCTCCACCATATTCTATCTCGTCGGACTGCAGCTTTTCCAGGTAGGAGAGAAAATCGCAGCATACCGGAGCCCTTCCGCCGGCACCCTTGGGAGAGGAATACGAGACAGGCGAGACAGGATCAGTATAGGTGGTATCAAGTCCTGCAGGAGAACCTGGCTCTCCTATTGTCTCCACTTCCAGGAGCAGTCCAAGCCTGCTTTCTGCACCAATTATCTCTGCCAGGTAATCCGGCGTTTCTTCTCCCGGGCGCCTGGACAGTCCTTCCGGTATATTTTCCGTATTCAGTTTATCCATCCGAGAAAAAACCTGTGTTTCACCGAATCTCTCTTTGAATGTCGTGTTGTTGTCCGGATACATTCCTGCATCATCAAGGTCTGTTAATGTATTGAAATATGGTACATACTCCCCGGTGGCAGGGGTGAATATCAGCATGAGTGCAAGCAAAAGCACAACATTTGGCATCTTTGACACGTAAAAAAACCTCCCGTTTGTCTGATAATTTAACCAGTATTCAGGTATTGTACGGAAAAGTCCCCTGATAAAATAATAGGATGGGGAAGGTTAAATGGGAAAAATGTGTGGGTTGACCCTTACTTCTCTTCTTCCTTTTCAGCGGGTTCGTCCTTGCCATCCTCTTTTTTCCTGCTTGAGTAGTAAATTCCTGCACCGATGAGCACGAGGATCGCAACTGCCAATCCGAGCATCCACGAGGACGGGATGGAGCCGCCGGTCACAACCGGGGCCGCCGCAGGGCTATCTTCTCCGGTGCCGGGTTCCGCTTCTCCGGGACTGGTTCCGCCTTCTGGCTGTCCGCTCACCGGGTTATGAGAGGCTGGGGAGGAGGCTGGCTGTGCAGAAGTCGTCTTCGGGGTTGCGGATCTGGTCAACGGTGCGCTGCCCGGATCCGAGACACCGGGAACCGAACCCGCGCTTCCTGCGGAGGTCGCAGAGGTCGTCACCTGGTAATACGAGACAGAAGTGGTGGGCAGGGTCTTCGTTATCGTGACCTCAGGGGTGACCTGGGTGCTGATCCTGAGGTTGAGTTCGGTCACCTCGCCCGGTGTGAAGATGATGTTTGTCTGCCACTCCCCCCCGGCCTTCACATCACGGACTTCTGCCTTCACTCCTCCAACATAGAATTCAATCGGTGTCCCCGGTGCGATGGATCCCTGGACGAGTAGTTTTGGATTCAGGCCGGGCTTTCCATACATTCCTCCCACGGTGAAGATGGGATTTTCATCATCACCCGTAATGACTCCTTCTCCACGTGCTTCTACCCGGATACCGTCCGTGGCCGGTTCTCCTGCGACCTCAACTGTTCCGTAGAATCCATGGGGAAGAATGGGTTCTGAAACGGCCTCGTCGGCACAGGCGCCTCCTCCGGAAAGAATTACGAGGAGGATCAATCCCGACAACATACTGGCAATGGTCAACTTTCTCATGGTATTCACCTGAATTTTCTAAAGGAAGGTTGTCGCTCTCCTTTTTTGTATTTTACGCTTCCTTCTGGTCTCCC
>DAWO01000119.1 GCA_002509485.1 Methanolinea sp. UBA477 | reverse complement strand
TTCCGCCATCATTATAGATCCCGCTGCCTGTATCGGATGTTATTGAGCTTGCTCCGGTCATGGTAAACGTGCCTTCATCATTGTAAACGCCACCGCCAGCTCCAGCTGCATTATGTGAAACCACGGATCCTTCGTTCATGACGACCGTTCCGTGATCATTGTAGATCCCGCCGCCCCGATCTGCCTCATTTCCGGAAATTGTGACATCGGTCAGTGTGAGTGTGCCCCCCTGGTTGTATATCCCGCCACCAGAGTCTGCCATATTGCCGGTAATTTGTATATCATTGAGAATTAGCGCACCACCGTCATTGAATAATCCGCCACCGTCATTAGCGGCCGCATTCTCTGAAATGATACTCCCGTGATTCATTACAACCGTTCCAGTGTTGAAAACCCCCCCGCCGTCGTTTGCCGTGTTCTCCCCGATGTTACACGCACCGCTTGTCACGACCGTGCCGCCTTCATTGTAGATTCCCCCGCCTTCATTCGCTGTATTCCCGGTAACAGAGACATCGGTAAGTGTCAACATCCCCCCTCTGTTGCAGATACCCCCTCCGAATTCTCCCTCGCCATTCACAATCGTCAGACCCGTCATGACAACATCGGCATAATCTATCGTGAAGACTGTCCCATCACCAGTCCCGTCGCCATTGGTGTCCCCGTTTATTATGGTCTGCCCTCCACCATATCCTCCTATAATCATCAGGTCGTTATCTATACGCACATTCTCGTTCCAGGTGCCAGGTCTCATGAGGATAATGCACCCGTCAATCGATGCGTCAACTGCCTGCTGGAGTGACGCGCTGCAGATCCCCACCCCCATAGCAGAAGAGGCAAGAAATATAACCAGAACCAAAAAAGATCTCGAAACGGTCAAATTTATCTTTCTCCGTTATTTTGGGTATATTTAGAGTCTTATAAGAGTTTTTTCATTCGAATCGCTGATGTTGTATTCCTGCAATACGCCAAATGTATAATTGCCGATTTAAATCCCCGGGATCAAATAACCAGCCTTTTATACCGTGTATTCAGAAATTACTGATATTCGCGGTTTTGCCCCTTGTACAGGAGAATGGCCATGAAAAAACTCGTCTATGTAATTATCATGTCAGGCTTTCTTTCCGGGTTTGCGCTCGCCGATCCAGGTATTCCCGCAGTGCCGGAAACACAGGGAATCGATATCTCCACCACGGTATACGCGATTGGGAACATTGCCTCTTCTTCTGACATGCAGTGGCTGATATCCAATGACCCTCGCGGACTGCCCGGGATTCCACCTCTGAACATTTTTTTTGCGACCGCCTACCAGTCGACATATTCTGAAGACACATCATCAAACGGCAACGGACTCATTTTCTATGACAAGGAGCTCGATGTCGAGACTTCAGGGCAGGTCAGCGGTCAGTGGAATATCGAGGCGACCAAGGAGATCACCTTTGTCGGTATCGACGGGGCGCGAATCACATCTGCTGACAATATATTCGTCGATGGAACCGCTACCCGGTACCTGACCGATAAGGTTATTCTCTGTCCTTTTACGGCCTTTGAAACGATATTAACTCCCTCTTACTGCAACAGTGCTGAGGCCGGAAGCCTCATCGACATGTCTGTCGCAAACGTAAGGACAACGACAACCGACCGGTTCGTGGTGCCGTCGGGAGATTCCCCAGTTGAGCTGAACCACGACATTCTCGTCACCGGGTTTGCAACCGATGTCCCCTCACGGGGAATCACGTCTGCACATATGGGTGTTTTGACCCAGGAAGGCAGCGGGGGCATCAGGATATTCGACCAGGGCCGGATTATCCTCTTGTATCCGGATGCACCCGCCGGGCAGATGGAATTTTCTGAAGATACAATTGTTTTTGGAGACATCAGCAACTTCGAGAAGCTGATGCACTACGAATCGTCGATGAGAAGATAATTCTCTCACCATTTTTTCCGGGTCTGTTGAACCACTATATAAAACGACAGAAAAGCGAGATTATATGTCTCGTTTTCGAAGTCAATAGGAAGGACTACCGTTTTTCTGGTGTTATTGAATGCCAAAGCACGATCGCATTTGCTTTCATCCCAATACCTGTCACCTGTTCCCATACCACTATCACCTCTCGTTGCCATTCTCTTTCCTTACGGTAGTGATACAATGACCGGGAAGCCGTTCAGTATCGAAGCCCATGAGAAGGGGCCATATGCAGAACTGGAACAGGAGGCCGAGAGGACCATCCGCCTCCATCTCGAAGGACGCCCCCGGGCGAAGAAGATGTGGGAGCTCCTCTCCAGTGACCCTGAAGTGATCGCCATGTGGGGTATGGCAAATTTTGTCACGGTGAAGAAACTGGGGATGAACGACCACGGCCAGATCCACGCAAAGGTCGCGACCGCCTCCGCCCTCACCATGCTCGACCTCCTGATCGATGCCGGGATCGATCCCGATATCGTCAGGACGGGATACGGAGATGCCGATGATGCGGCGCTCGTGGTCCTTGTTGCCACGTTATGTCACGATTTCGGAAACCAGGTACACCGGGAAGCCCATTTTGTTGTTGGAATCGAGATTATCATGCCTGTTCTCGACCGCCTGTTGCCTGCCGTTTACGACGATATTGCCAAACGGACCCGTATCCGGTCATTCATCCTCTCGGCAATCTATTCCCACCACGGAGAACCGCCGCCGCTGACCATCGAGGCCGGGCTGGTCTGTATCGGGGATTCCACTGACATGACAAAGGGGAGGGGCAGGGAAGCGTTCGAGTCGGGCAGTATCACCATCCACTCCGTATCGGCGCTTGCCATAGACAAGGTCGAGATCGCTCCCGGCAGGAGTAAACCCATCGAACTTCGTATCAGCATGTCAAACTCTGCAGGCATCTTCCAGGTCCAGGAGATCCTCGCCCCGAAGGTGAGGGCAGGCCCTCTTGCTGATTACGTGGATGTCGTTGCCCTGACCACAAACGGGGACACAGAGAGGGAGAAGAAGATAGTGGATGGCATCGCGATGGACGGCGGCAGGTTCGTGCCGTTTCACGGGCCCCGGTAGACGGGCAGGAATGAGGGATAACGGGAGAGTGAGAGAAACCGGAGATTTTACTCCGGTTATTTTTCAATCGGAAGCCCCTGATCAGATGCGTTACAGGTACCTTTCACCGATCCTCCTTTTAAAAACCTGTATGAGATCGCAGGTCCGGGCATCTGTTTTCGGCAGGTTATTCCACGTTTATTAAAACCCTGTGCCACCCGCGGATCGTAGGGATCCCTGAGTGATCCATCCGGTTCATTTATGTCCGGCCCGGCCCATACTATTGTACAACACCGGGTTTTACGACCGGAGTGGATGGAACATGTGTATAGCAGTCCCTGCAGAAGTCCTTGAGATAAAGGACGGAAATATCGGCGTCGTGGATTATGGCGACCTCCAACAGGAGATCCGGATGGATCTTGTGGATGCGAAGATCGGGGAATTTGTCCTGGTCCATGTCGGATTTGCAATCCAGAAACTCTCCCGTGAGGAAGGCCTCGAGACACGGGAACTCTTCAAGCAGGTCTATGCTGCGATGGAAGAGTGAAAAGAACCGTTCCCGGATCACCACAAATCCAGTAGCGGTGATGGAATTTTTTTTAGCTCCATATTCAGGGTAGTCCGGATTCCCGGTTGATCACTCCAGGGAAAGGTGATTTTTGTACGGTTTGATTTGTGCATCTCCTGGTTTTTCGCATGAACTTGTCAGACGGGCGGATGCATGGATCGGTGTCTCCGCAAATCAGGCAATTCCAATGTCGGTAATGGCGGCTGTTTTTTTAATTTTTGCCAATACGCTTATTTCCTTGAAACAAAAACCATCTAAGAGTGAGGACTGGTAAAGATGGATAAAACAGGTGTGGTGTGTCTTATTGCCGGGATCATTCTGGTTGTCATTGGGATATACGGAGTATGGCTGTTTGTCCCCGAGGTAATCGCCTTTTTAAAGGGAGTAATCGGGATAGTCGCAATTCTGATAGGCATATTTCTCCTGATATTCGGGGCCATTCTGATCAAGGACTAATCCATTTTTTCGAGACAGGTAAGAAGACCAGTATTGCCGGATATATAGGGCAGATCTTAAGATATAAACCTTATAACAGCAGATATATTGTCCTGCAACCATTGTTCGAATAATTGAATAAAGATGTGTTAGATACATGATGAGAGAAAGAATACTCGCTGTTCTGCTGATAATCTCGCTCTGTGCGAATGTGTACCTGGTTTCTTTTGAACGCTCTTCGGACGAGGGCATTCAGCAGCTTATCAATATGCACCTCCATCCGGGCCAGAACTTGACGAACTCCAGCAATATTCCGGATATGAACAGCTCAGCCGCAACGAGGATGGCCGTCACCACCGAGATCACAACTGCTGTCCCTACGAAGACTCCGACACCGAAACCGACACCTTCTCCAACACCACCTCCATGGATACCATATTCAAATTCGAAATATCGCTTCTCCCTTGAATACCCGAGGGAATGGGATTTTGTTGACAAATCAAAGTCTTCAGCAAGTCCTGCAATCATCATTACAACACCACCGGAGCTGGAATGCAACCCCGAAACCACGGAATGCTACAAATTACTCTCCACCTTCACAGTCGATATTGTGCAGAACCCGTCGACGCTGGTTCTCGAGGATTATTTCAACGATGCGGTCTCGACCCTCCAGCAGAAATATTTCATTACGACCACCAGCAAGAGCTCTCCCACCACACTCTCCGATAACAAGGCGTACCGGATTGATTTCTTCACACGCGATACGCGTGGAAATCCCGAAAAGAGTTATATGCAATATTACACGATCATTGACAAGAAGGTCTACATCCTGACCTACAGCGGTCCGTATTCAACGCAGGAAACGGTCTTTGATTATTATAAACGGGATGCATTTCAGATAATCAAGTCCTTCACCGTGGACAGGGATTATAAGACCGTATAATTTTTTTTCCGAATCAGGATTACCTTGAAAGTGGCAGAAAAGCCTGCAAAAGTGAATTATTCCGGGTCTATTTCCGGCCGCCTTCCTGGCGGGGAAGCATGTGCAGTTTCAGTATTCCATTGCAGGAGTTACAGAGATAGTACTCAGAAGTCCAGCAGGATGAACATGCCCAGCGGCCACAGAGGGTGCATTGTTTCAGCTCGGAGAGCGGGAACGAATCATTGCAGAGATCACAGTAAAACCTGGAGAAGGAGGAAGGATCTTTCTCCGGGGGCACACCCTGCTTTCTCATGACGGGAATGTCGTCTTTCAAGCGGGAATAAAAATCTGATGTGCCTGGGTCTTTCGAGTGGTTATCACTTTTCGACCTGCTTTTCCAGAGCATTCAGGCGTTCCTCCAGTCTTGCCAGCGTGTCGATCATATCATGCTCAAAGTCCTTCAGCTCCTCGACTTTATTCTCCTGGTCGGCAAGAACCGTCTCCTTCTTCTCCTTAAAAGACCGTACCTGGTATTTGTTCATGAGGGACCATTCTGAAACCATCTGCTCGAACCGCCTGTCGAGATACTCATCGACACGGCTTTCCACCGGGCGGGTAATGGAGACTTTTCCCGAAGTACCCCTGAGATAATAGTACACAAAGAACGCAATGACCGCGAGGATGAGGATGATAAGAAGCGCTTCGGCGATGGTCATCCCTTCACCTCCCTGATCCGCTCGATCCTCTTCTCGAGATCGGTAAGCTTCGCATCAGCCCCCATCTCGAATTTGTCCAGTTCCTGGATCTCTTTCTCGAGGTCCTTGAGCCTGACCTCGAGATCGCCGAGATCCCGGTACGTGCCAAGACTCCACTCCTCGATCATATATTTCATGCGCTTGTCCAGGTAGGCTCCAAGATAGTTGTCAATCCCAATCATTCAGGACCCCTCCAGCTCCCTGATGGCGGATTCGATGTTTTTGGCCCGGTCTTCGAGTTTTGCCCGCCATTTTTCAAGTGTGCCGATCTCGCTGCTCACCACATCAAGGCGTTTCTCGAGGTCGTCAAGGTCGTACCGCGTGACAAGGCCCCATTCCGATATGATCAGGGATATGTTTGCGTCGAAATACCTGTCAAGCTTTTTATCCATCGTCGGGAGCCGTGAGTCGATAGCCTGGGGAATGGTTGCAAGTGACTCTCTGAATGAGCTCTTCCGTGCATGCTCTGCAGATTCTGTCTCAAACATAAAAAATCACCTTACTTTTCTCTCTTCGTCCTTGATCTTCTCTATGAGATGATCAAGTTTTGTGCTCTTCACCATGTTCTCAAGCCTCTGGATTCTCTTCTCGACCGTGTTGTGTTTGGCATAGATATCTGTCTCGAGCTGGACGTTCTCCTCGTCGAGATTCCTGATCTCCTCCATCTTCTCCGGGGACACCTTGAAGAACGGCTGTCCTCTCTGGGCATATTCCATCTTCATCAGTTTCAGTTTCTCTTTTTCAAGCTCGATCTCGGCAAGCCTTGGGGTCTCCCGGGCAAGGCGTAACTCCCTGATGATGTAATAGACTATGATGAGTCCGATGAATAGGAGTATGACCCACATGAAGGTCTCAAACCAGCTCCACCATTCGGGGAATAAGTTTACCGGGGTTGGTGTGGGGGTGGCCATTCTGCCTCACCATCTCACTGGTTCTTCTCACCCTTGCCAGGCATGATCTTCTTCGAAACGTCCTTTGCGCCCTTCTCTAATGCATCCCCTGCATGTCCGGCCTCTTTCTTGATGCTCTCTCCTGCCTGCGAAGCACTCTTCGTGATCACTTCACCGGCATGGGTAGCACTCTCTGTTATGACTTTGCCGGTCTCCCCGGCTTTTTTGCTGATCTGTTCTGTCAGGGGTACTTTTCTTCGAACGGTCACCGTGTCACCCTCGGCCACACCAAGAGACGCCATATCTTCCGGGCTTAACATGATGACATCCTTTTCAATCATCGTGTCGGCATATGCCACGACGGTAACGGGCTTGGATGTATCGTCGTACGCTGCGGGGTATTTCAGGATTTCGAGGGCTTCACCCTCCTTGATCCCCAGGTCAGGCAGTACTGATTCGTGGATCCTCGCCCGTCCCCGGCTTGGAAATGCCCTTACCTGTACTTTTAACTGAATTCCTTCCATACAGTAGTCTTATACGAGCAGGATGCTATTTACTTTTTTTGTAACTCCGAGAACTACAGGGGGAGAACTGTGACCCGTTTCTCATACTTCTGTATGCCATGAACGGGCAAAGTTCAAGAGATTTTTTAATTATTGATGTACAATAATAACGCAATGAAGTACGATGCCGAGACCACCCTCGTCTATCTGATCTGCGTTATATTTGCAGGATACGGGATACAGTCGGTCTTAATCGGCGATACTTTCAGGCTCGTCGCTGTTCTTCTGCCTTCGGTCATACTGACACTCATCCCCGTAATCGCAGAAAAACGACTTCAAATCAGGTTTCCGGCAGGTGTGAAATCACTTGTGGCCCTTGCACTGCTCCTCCATGTTGCAGGCGGGATAAGCAGGTTTTACTGGATATTTGCACCGGTGTATGACAAGCTGGCGCACGTGGTCTCTGCCGCAGCAGTCGTGATGCTGGTCTTTGTACTGTTCATCATACTTGACTATTACAATCATAGAGTAAATACGCCGGTCATGTTCGTCGCGATAATTGTAATATCTGTTTTTTTCATGCTCGCCTGGGAGGTCGGGGAATTTTATATCGATGTGCTGGTCAGGACCTCGTACAACAACGGACCCCTGGACACCCTTTTGGATCTCGTTTCCGATATGATCGGGCTTATCATCGGCCTGCTGCTGATACGCCATCATACCGGTTCACTCAGTGAGAATGAGTCCCTTAATGTGATCCTGTTCGAACGACACCTATCGGAATGAACTTCTCAGTATCCAGTCGTCTTCTCCTCTTCTCCATTTTTTAAGGAGGGTTCTTCGTCCAAAAATCTGTGGTGACACCCTAGTGGAAATGGAAGCGGTTCTTGAATTTACCTTTTATCGACGCTGCTATCCGGAATTTAGTCGTACGCCTTTTTTTGTCTGACAGTGCTAACCGGTCATTCTCTGTAACGAATCCAACTACCAGTGGAGCGGATCTGGGTTTGCAGGTCTACGGAGAGCCAAATCCCTGCCGATGAACCGGAGCGGACTCTTCACCACATAAAAAAGAGGTTTCCCATCCTCGTGCCGGGATTTCGCGGCATACCCTGTGCATGTGGTATCCAACAACCAGGAGCAGTTATTGTGGAAATAAATCTATTCAGGACTTTGGCTTAATTTCTGAAAAAAGTGATTTGAATTTTCCTGCCTGGCGAGGATTTTTTTGATTGCGCTATAATAGGTTTATAATAGAAACCAAATAAACTGGTAGTGTGAAATTGCACTGGTACTACCTGGCCTACGTGATGCAGGTTTTGATAGCTATCAGCACAATCTCGGCCCTGTATATCGGCGATTATTTTGCTGCGTTTTCAGGGGTGGTCGCACTTATCCTGACGATGGTCCCATATATGATACGCCGCCGCGTACACATTGTCGTCCCTTGGGAGGTAAATTTCCTGATAGCGCTATCACTATTTCTCCATATAGCAGGATATTCGTATCAATGGTATGCAGATCTCTATCCCTATTATGACAAAATCGCCCATTTTATAGCCTCGATTACTATTTCGCTCCTCGGATTCCTCACAGTCTTCCTCCTTGACCGGTTCAGCTGCCTGCGGATGCAGAAGTGGCAGATCTTCCTCTTCATCATCATGTTCACACTCGCTTTGGGCGCCATATGGGAGATATGGGAATATATGCTGGACACCTTATTCAGCCCGTTTCTCGGAGAACCCTTGCAGCACAGTCTGGATGATACGATGCTCGACCTCATATTCGACCTGGTCGGAGCACTGATTGTCGCAGTCCTTGGGACATGGTACCTGAAAACAAGGGTTTTTTCAGAGGTAGCAGGAACTCTTGTAGAACCCGGTTACGAGGGATATACAGAGTCTGGTTGCAAGAGAGAATTAAGATAGTTTTTTGAGAATGCCATGAACTCAAAATATATAAGTGCTATGGTTTTAATTTACTATCACTTGCTTCCAAAGAGACTCCCACGGTTCACCAACTCGCACTACATTGCAGTTGTTCTCATCCTGGCAACCCTTCCTGCAGGGATAGGGTATGCATCATGGGAAGCGGGCACCTGCGAGATTACCGCCCTCTATATCGATGGTGCTCCGGGAAATATCGTGTACATAGCCGACCCGCACCTGAAAGAGGGGAATGTCGATCACGTGAAGGACGTGATCAGGGAGATCAACCGTCTCGAACCATCCGTCGTCCTCATCGGTGGCGACTTCGTGTTTGGGGAGAACGAGGAGGATCTTGTATACCAGGAGGTCTGGAGCGGGATAGACGCTCCGGTATATGCAATCCTCGGGAACCATGACTACAAGGCAGGCATCACCGCTTCGTCCGGCATGGACAAGATCCTCAGGATGCGCGAGGCGGATCTGAGCGTGGATAATTTCGATGTCGGCTGCATGTTTGACGAGACGACTGATCTCGAATTTGCCGCAGCCCTCGAGGAAGTTCTCGAGGAGAACGGCGTCACCGTCCTTCGGAACGAATACGTGGAACTCACGATCGACGGCCGGAGAGTGCTGATCGTCGGTGTGGACGACGGGTGGGCAGGTCTGGCAGATCCGCCGGAGGTCGACAGCGAGGGAGCATTCACCATCTACCTCATCCATGAGCCCGAATGCCGTGCGGACTGGGACGCAGACCTGATCCTTGCCGGCCACACACACGGCGGGCAGATAAACATCGCTGCGATGGAGACCCTTACCGGGTCCGGAGTCGTGGAGATGAGCGGTCTCGTGCCGAACGGGGATGTCCCGTTCTATATATCCAGAGGGATCGGGACATCGAATACGAAATCTGATCTCCGTTTCATGTGTGCTCCCGAGATTGTCGTGATAAAACCCCTCGACCGCTGATCATGCCAGGATAAGAGATATAATCGTTTAATTTTTGTTTTTTGATTTACCGGAGCCCTGCCCCGGGGATTTTCCGACGTGAGAAGAAGGGCTCTTTTGCCATCGTTCGAACAGACCGGGATTTTTTGATGCGCGAGGAGTATCCGGCCGATTGGACAATGAAAGAAGAATCGTTGAATGATGATAACGGCAACTGAAATAACGACCACCAGTATGTTTCTCATGCCCTCATCGATTATGTAGGGCCCCTCATTTTTCTTCGGGGCGCAATATCATTTCTGGGATTAATAACCGTATATTCCCGTATTGGCCGTAGTTTATACACATAAGCCTTTATAGCGATGGGACTTACCGATTGATGCAGATGACAAACGCGGAAGGGTTCCTGGGCATAGTGATCATGATCGAGCTCGCGGCGGGACTTATCGGCTGCGCAATCGTCTCGATCGGCTATTTCATCCTTGAAAAGATCAATAACCGCCCGTTCCGGCTTGCAGTGCTCCTGGCAGGAATGGCGGTGAGCATGATGTACGTCGGTCGTGGTGATGCACCCATGATGCTCACGCTCTCCCTCGCCTTCGGAATCCCGCTCGCGGTCCTTGTCCCGCCGCTCTGTTTTCCCGAACGAATCGGGGGCTGTCCGGGCATATATGGTGTGCTGAAATGCTACGCAACAGTCTGGGTCGCCGGGGCAGTGCTTCCCTTCCTGTTCGTCGCATCAGGCCTCTCCATGGTGCCGTTTATCTTCTGGCATACCCCGTTCTCAAACGGGGTGATCTTCGTATGCCTGATGTTCTGGAACGTTTTTCTTGCGACAGTTGTTTTTCGGATCATTGCCCGGTGGAGAGACTGGAAGTGAAGGACCATCACGATTTCGTCTCGCAGTTGATAATAGAGACAGTTTCTTCGACTGCGACGGCCGGACCGATCGCACAGGCGGGAGCGGGGAGATAGGGCTCCTCTTTTTTCCAGTCAGAGTCAAGAACAGGAACATTCATCGCAGTGATGAATATTCATCTAACCGTGCGGTTACATTGTTCAACTTTTCGCACAGAAAAGGTATTAGCGATGAGTGACGATCGGGTTGTATCGCAGGGGGGTCCTACACATGCAAATGCCAATGAACCCCACTACAGCCCGAAGGCATAATTGCATTGACCTTTTTGGTAAAAAAGTCTTTGCGTTGTGCCTCCGGAAAAGTGGAGGTAGAAATGAATGGAAAACTATCGGGATGGCAATGGTAATCGCCATAGAGGCTGTTGCATGAATATTCTCGATTGTACTATTGTGCCAGTTGAGGTCAGAAATATCTCTGCATTTTTGCCAGAATGCATTCTCTCCAACACCAATTGTACAAATGGGTTACTATTTTTGAGTTATGCAACAGCCCCCATAGGTCTAGCTATTGTGATTGCGCCATCGGCCACCGGCCAGACGATCGATACGACAAATGTGAAAACCAATGAAATCTTCGAATTGCGTGATTTCTCGAATCCTATTTCGGTCACCGAACTGAATGGATGGCGGGAACAGGTAATTGCCGATTTCAAAAAATCTAATGCAGCAAGCGATAAACCAACAGCCGGAATTGGTGGCGGGGATCTCAAGTTCCCAAAAACTGCAAAAATCGTTGCATACTATTATAAGATCGATGAGAATGGGATTCCCCATGAATTCATCGGGCTGGCAGAAAACCCGGAATCCGTTACTACTACTCAGTTGAAGGCAAAGGAGTGGATCGCGAATGAAACATCAAACGGGCGCGATTCGGCCTTGCTAAGTACCGACTGGGATTACGTCTGGTCTGCAGGGACTTTCTACACATTTTACCCCTATGGCGGAATAGGAAATAATGTCGAAATTGACAGGAAATCCCAAGCCACCAAGGATTATTTCGGTGTCCATCAGGTATTCCAGCAATCACCAGGCTGGGTTCTATGGGGCAACCTGAAGAAGAGCACGACAGGGTGGGCATGGCATGACTGGTCGGTCTGTTCTGGCAGCCCGTTGCTGTGGTCCTGGGCCCCTACGGGGACTACGAATGGTCCGACTGTGGGCGTTGGTGCTAGTCTGGCCCCGCCTACTTTCTCATGGTCATTCCCACTCGGATGGGCGACACTGAGCGACGGGGCAACGAACCCATTGCAGAAGACGGCAAAATGGACACTTGATATCTGGGGAACTGACCGGATCAAGACACAAATCTTCGAGCCCGGCAGTTCTATCCAGGTGACACCCTGGACGTGACAATCCACGCTTGGAAATTATTATTCGAAAGGTCGTTTCGAAGACCTGAATAATCCGTTCGATTGGGGCGAGTGTTGGTACTATTGGTACTGCTGGTGGGAGTACTACTAAAAAATTTTTATTTTTGGAGTACCTGTGTGCTATCATTGAGGAGGTCATGGGAGACATGGAAAAAACTAATTTCTTGTTGCTCGGTTTTAGCATTATTGTCGTAATGGTCCTGATAGTATTGGGGGGCTTTTTTCAGAGTGGTTCAGACATTACTTGGGAAAATTGTTGTGACAGCGAGTTTGTATACCGAGCAGACCGCTTCGTGTATATCGCACGAAATTTCTCATCTCCAATCACTGAACCGGAAATCGAGGACCTGAAAGCATCGATAGATCAGGAGTACATGAGAATCCTGAAGACCCCTGTAAATGCTCGAGGATCTGGTGCTGGCGGTTTTTCGTCGTCAAGCGAAAGCGGCAATGCGACGGTTGTTTCGTTCGGATATTTCATCGATATCCGGGGAGGCTCACATGAGTGGCGAGGAGTAACGGCTAGTCCGGGAGGCGCTGGGGCGGCAGTGAAAGCCGGGGAGGCATGGTACCGTGAGAAAATCCGGGAATATTGTCTGGAAAATGCCGTGAACTGCAGCGGGTTGGTTATTTTAAGCAAGAACCCGGTGAAGACGTCGATCATATAATTGCAGACAACTACGACAACCCCCTCAATTTGCAGTCGGGAACGTATAAACAGACTGCGCATTTCCAGGGTTACATGGCCGACAACTCGTATTGTGAGTTCGATGATGAACACGCTCCCTTCACGATGTGAATGCAAGGATGGTCCACCCCGATCGACTCGAATTGGCGTTCGGGGCATAAAATCATCCTGCCAAAATTATATAAATTAGTTGATGGGATGTACCATGAAGAAAATATCGACGGGGGATGGATACCAGATTATCCATCTCCCCGGGTTTGGGGGGGATCGGATTATGCAGTCTCTTCCTCTCCCATCCACCTCATTGAGGTAATATACTATGACACGAATGCAGAAAAACCTGATTCATGCCTTTTTTATTGTAATCATCCTACTGGGTGTTGTTATTCCATCCGGCTCAGCGGCCGGTGGTGTTGAGCACCCACACCGTTGGAGTATTCGCAGTTGCGATCCGATGAACGGCACTTATGTAGACTGGGACTGGTACACCGACGACCGTGAAATCGAATTGATCCAGTATTATCGATATCTGCACCATCTAACCGGCTGGAATATCCCGTTGAGTGAATTTATCAAGACGGTAAGTCCCGAGGACTACGAAACTATGCCCGAACCGATAAAATCCTCACAGGCAAGGCCGATGTTTGGAGATGGCTACAACACAAGGCAAGCCGGGATGTGGCTCTACGATTCCTGGCAGCACATGTGGACGAGCCCTGAGGGATGCGTCTACAACGGAGACCTCCCCCCCTACCAGTGGCTCGTCTGGAAAGGCTGGGAAGAGTACGCGGACTATCTCCCTACGGCACCGGCCGGCGCACCCTTCCCCGCACCATCCTATGCGGGAACCCCGAGGATCTCCCTGCCCATCGCGAAGATAGACCTGGACGAGCGGGACCGGGTGTATGACTATTACTCTGACGATGTGATAACGATGGAAGAGTATTACGAGTTACTTGTCCCCATCCCCGACGCCATCTACGTCAATCCAAACAATTTCCGCGACTGGGACTGGANNGCATGACTCCCGCGAAGGTGATGAAAGAATGGACGCTCACGAAATCGAACGGCGACTGGACCTGCGATACGGCGGACGAGGATGACCTTGACGACCTGCTCTTTGTCCTGGAGAAGATCGGGGTAATCAGCGGATCGGATTCTTCGTCGTCACCGTCTCCGACACCGGCTACCTCCGCAGATATGCAGAGCAGGCTGGCGGCGAGACTGGAGACTGCGTCCCGGTCGTCGCCCTGTACCAGCGCCGTGATCCAGGAAATGCTCCGGTCCCGAACCGGGACTACGTCCTCCGCGGCAATCACCAAACCATCCGGGGTGGAGTTGCCGGAAGGCTACACCTCCACCAAAACTGCTGATGTCGCGGCCGATCGACAGAACTGGGAGGAGCGTGTCTCACACTATACTGCCGGGAAAACATCACCGCCAACATCTGGATCTATCGCCCAGGCGGTGCAGGACTCGGTTTCAAGAGCGGAGAGCATTGCACAGGCGAGATCGGATATCATCTCGCAGGCAAGATCGGAGAGATAGGTATCCACTTTTTTTCACGGGTGCGGAGGCCGGACATTCATCATGTGTCCGGAACCCGATTCGCCCACGAGCAAGAAATAATCTCTTTATTAACATAGAAAAGATATGGAAAACGATGCAAGGCGGTGAGAACATACAGGACATTCCGGATAGGAAACGAAAGCCGACTCCCGGGCTTCTCCTCGTATGCCTTGTATGCGTCTTTGCGGTGATATCCGCCGGTTGCGGTGGCGATTACGTCCCGAACCGCGACATTATCGTGATAAAACTGCATCCCGACGGGACGACCGCCTGGACGCAGCTCATCGATTCAGGCAGGGACGATGCAGCATATGACCTGATCGAGACCCCTGGAGGCGATCTCGTCATCGCAGGCGGAAAGGTGCTGGAGCGAATTGGAAATCCCCACCCCCGTCTTATCCGGCTCTCGCCGGAGGGGTCGGTTCTCTGCGACCGGGTCCTCGACAACATGAGCGGCGAACTTATCTCCGTAGCCCGGATACAAAATGGAGATTATGCTGCCGCCATGCATCACGGAGAGATCCTGTGGTTCGATCCCGACGGCAGCTACCTGTGGAGTAACAGCACAGGCATGCAGGAGATCCGGTCGATCACCGGGACGATGGATGGCGGATTGATTATCGCGGGGGGTCAGGAGGGACGCATCCCGTTCGGCTCAATTCCCGAGTATCACAGCGACGGAACGGTATCCTCGCGGCAGCCGTATGCCAGCGAGAGTGTCATGACACCGGGTTGCACCCAAAGATCAATTCCAGTCGGACCGGATAAGACCGTCATGGTCACTCAGTGCACAGCTCCGGTCATTGTTGTATCTCAGGCGACGGTGACGAACCTCGATTCCGGGGGCAATGTCTCATGGGAGGGCTCGTACGGGTCGGAGGGTCTCGATTCCGCATGGTCGGTAATCGAGATCCCTGACGGATACATCATGGCCGGGTATGGAACGGATCCGACAGATGAAGAGAGCAATGCCCGATACCTCTTCGCAATAGAGCTCGACCAGAACGGAACACCGAAACAGGTGACCGCGATCGACCGGGTCGAGTATTTCACCGCACCCGTGCTTCAATCCGATCGGGACGGATACGACATTCTGTATTCACATTCGACCCTGGAGGGTGGATATGTTGACATCAGGCCTGCGGTGGTCCATGTCGATGATACCGGGTCGGCCGGCATTCCACGAATCATCCGTACCGGGGTCGTGACCACGTGGGCCTCGGACGGCGGGTATATCTCGGCGGGATTTCCCGTGAAAAGTGGAGACCAGGCATATGGCAGGTCGGTTTATGCAAGGGGCGGTGCGTCGATCCGTGCTATCAGGCTTGACCGTGACGGGAACCTGTCGTGGGACCGGGAAATCCCTGGCGTCAGCGCCAACCACGTAGAAAAAGTCGTCCAGATCGCAGACGGGGGATACGTAATCCTTGCCCTGAAAGAGAATTATTGATGTGTGAAAGGTTCATTCGGATCTCCGCCCGCCGGTTCGGATGCTGGAACACGAGGAAACGATGGGGGACTATCCCCCGAGAACTTCCACCGTATTCGCCTGTTTTACCGTCATTCTCTCCTGCCCCGTCGAGGACGGGAGAGCACAGTTACATGGGGAAAGCCGATGAAAATGACGACACCTCTCTGGTTTTCCGGGGTCAGCTTATTATTTGGAGAAATTAATTGAGTTTTATGGCGGACACCTCCGATTTGAGATCATATCTCATCATCATCTCGGTGGTGGTCCTCTCCTCGATACTCGCACTCGCACCGTTCCTCCTTGGGATCGAAGACCTCTTCTCGATACATTTCTGGCAGACCGGGATGCAGGCTGTGTACCGCTACTGGGACGGCCCGCTCTACGTCGTCACTGCCCACACGCTGTATGCGGTCGAGAGCCCACTGTATGCGGCATCAGGGCTGTGGGCCAGTTATTATGCCGCTATCCTGCCGTTCTTCCCGGTCTGTATCCGTCTTCTCTCTTTTCTCGGATCGTTCGAAGGGATGATTGTTGCGACCGTTCTTTTCACCTGTGCTGCAGCAATCGTATTTTTCAGGCTCGTAAAGGACTTTTCAATCGCGGAGCACCCCCTTCTCCTGACCGTCTTTTTTGTCTTCTTCCCCCTGCGGTGGTTCCTTTACCATAACGTCGGGGCGAGCGAGCCGGCGTTCATCTTTCTCTGCCTCTCCTCGATATACATGTTGAAGAAAGACAGGATCGAATACTCTGTGATCGCCGCATCGCTTGCCGCTCTCACCCGGATATTCGGGGTGCTTCTCTTCCCGGTCATCCTCGTATCGCTCGTATACAAAAGAGAGCTGGACTGGAAGAATCTCGTGTGGACACTCCTGATCCCGGCATCACTTCTCCTGCTCTTCTGTGTCCACTATCTCTCTTTCGGCGATTTCTTTGCATACTTCAACGTGAATGCCGCAAATATCCATGAACCCTTCAGGATTATGCTTACACACCAGGACTCCTATTTCAGGGAGCTCTATGGCATCATGGTCATCGCCTACATGGTCGGCGCGTTCGCCCTCTGGGAGCGTGGGGAGAGGGAGATGTCCCTGTTTATCCTGTTCTTTCTGCCGGTGACCCTCCTTCTGACCCATGGAGATGTCAGCAGGTACATGCTCCCGATGGTACCTTTCGCACTCATCGGCTTCGAGAAGATCTTTCCGGAAAACAGGTCCTTATTCGTCATTTTAATCGTCATTGCAGCGATACTCGCCATACTGTATACCTGGATCATGATCCCGCTCAACCCGATGCCCGAGGAGACATTCCAGGGAATACTGGATACCCTGGCACAGATGCGGCCATGATACACGGCAGGGAATTACGGGTATTGGGCGAAATGGATAGGAAAGTCCTGCCGATCCAGTGGACGCGGATGGTGAACAGTATGCCCTGATCGCTCCCCGGTCCCGGCAGCCCGTATCAGAACAGGTGCATGATCGCATCGAAGATGGTGACGCCCTTTAGGGACCAGATCGAGATATTGAACGGTTCAAGGGCGATAGCCCTGTCGAAGCAGTACTGGGCGTTCTGGTATCTTCCCAGGTTGTGGAGGGCGACGCCCTTGACATACCAGGCTTCCGTAAAAGTCGGATCGATATCGAGCGATTTGTTCAGGCACTCCAGCGCATCATCGAAGCGGTTGTTATTATTGACGTAGTAGAGACCCTGGATGAAGAGTTCTCTCGCCTCCGGGCTGGATGTCACGATCTCGTCTGCCCTGACCGAGATTCCCATAACGCTTCTCCCCGGACTCGCGAAAACACGTGTGCTGTTGGATACCGTGCCCGGATTCACCAGGGAATCAACCGGTACGTCATGGGCGGCATCCCCGTAGAGCGGATGCAAAGGAGAATCTCCGGTTGCTGCCGCACACCCGGAAATCGGGAGGGAAAGGGCGAAAAGGAGGATGAGTGTGACAATGTATTTTCCGATCAGCCGGGACTCGTGGTAGCTCCCAGTTCCGATCTTTTCATTCCGCATGATATCCATTTTACGCATGATATCCATTTTATCGTATCCCGGCCAGGATCAGGATCGCCAGGAAGCCGAGTGCAAGGGCAATACAAAGCGACAGTGTTGTCTTTCTCGATGCAAAAAACCCGGTCGCACCAAGCAGCAGGATAAACGGCGAGGTAGCGATGAACATCTTCGGCCAGTGAACAGGAGAGGTCATGATAAAGGCGGGATCGATCAGGAACCCCAGGACCTGTGAATATACCTCGAAGAGCGGAAAAAGGAGTGCTCCGGCGAGCGTCGTCCCGATCACGTCATGAGTCGAGCGGCCATAGTGGATGATGATCCCCACCGGGATTCCGATCAGCAGAATCCTTGTCGCCATCTGGAGTTCACTCGAAGGGAGGATGATCGGGATCGAAAGATTGTAGGTGATAGAAATGATCGCCGGAAGCAGGGGGATCAGGAGGATTACGGCCGGCCGGGAAAACCAGCGGGTTTCGGCATCGCGACCCCCTGTGACGTTCCCCGCCTCGAAACTCTCGTTCGGCGGGTCATCGGGCAGCAACGCTTTCGCACAGGGACACCACCCGAGATACCGCTCAATCCACAATTTCGCATTCATGTGGATCACCTCGGTAATTTGCATTGTAGATCTCCCTCCGGTGGAAGATGTAGATGGCCATGATGATGATCCCGCCGACGAGTGCCGCTGCTCCCCAGGTGAGCGGCCGCCAGGCGACGATGTCGCCAAAGAGCGTCTCTTTCTCGAAATTTCCCCCTGCATTGATATTCTGGGCATCGACATAGACTGCTGCGGCACTGAGGACAACGATAATCGGGAGGAACTCGCGCTGGTATACGACAGGAAACAGCCATGCCAGGGCGATGAGGATCAGCAGGAGGTTTTCCCGGTATCCCGGCCTGTCGCCGCGAGCGGTTCCGACAGACTCAGGGGGCGGAACCGGTTCGGGGGACCGTTTTTTCCAGTCCTTCCCAAACGACGTCTCCGCATTTGCATATCGGTGCGTCGGGGCGGGGCCCGCACCAGGGCACCACCCGAGCATCTTCCTGAATTGCTCCAGGAACGCCGCCATCAGGATGCCTCCAGCAGTGCTGTGATCCTGTCGGGATTGTCGGTGAAGATTGCGAGTATCTTCCTGGCATTCGTCGTGAGAACCACGGTCTTTGCATATACAGCCCTTGAATACGCATGGTAAAGCAACGCGACGAGGACGAGCGGCACGACGATGCCAAATACGACCCGGGTGGGAGAAGAGTTCATGAGTCCATCCTGAATCGCGTTGTATACCGGCCCGATACAGAGTGCAAGGATAATGAATGCCACGATACCGATCGCTTTCGGAGAGAGGGGTACGGTATTCTCCTTTACCGTGGTCTCTTCGATCGATTCCCGCGGGATAACCTCGGGTCTTCGGAACGGGCGAAAGAGCGTTATCGAATCCTTCGTGATCTCGACAC
The DNA here is from genome assembly GCA_002509485.1 of Methanolinea sp. UBA477. Classification (GTDB taxonomy): domain Archaea; phylum Halobacteriota; class Methanomicrobia; order Methanomicrobiales; family Methanospirillaceae; genus SD8. The sequence goes on along the minus strand of DAWO01000119.1, from coordinate 2,774 downwards.
GGCTTTTTTTCCGTGTTGCATAGATCTCTGCCGCGATGAATGCCAGAAGGAACGCGATCACACCGAGGGATGCCGCAACGGTGCGGTACATGGCAAAGAAGTACTGGATCGCCACCGAGAGGGCGACGAACAGGCCGATGAAGATCGGTATCGGGAGCCCCTTCGACTGGTATTCCACCATAATGCCATCCACCACGTGTGAGTTTCCACCAGGTGGGACCGGGATTTTCCGGTCAGATATCGTGTACACTCCACGGTAATGCGCGGACTGCATCTTCGGGCACCAGCCCATTGCCTTCCGGACCGTTTCCGAAAATTTCATCGTCATGGACCGCCCTCACTTCTTCCCGTCGCATACATCGACCCGCTCTTTGATATCAGGGTCATCTGCCGTCGTCGCTCCCAGTAGAGCGTTATACAGAGCAGGATCCAGGTTGTGAAACTGAATCCGAGCATCAACCAGAGGATCGGGCCAACGAGTCCAAGCAACCCAAAAACCATCACGCAGGCTGCGAGCGTGACGAGGGTGGCCGGTACCGAAAACGAAAGCGTTCTGAAATACCGCTCTGATCCGGTCCCATGCCCCCTGACATACTTTCCGGTGGCGATCTGTCCATATTTTCTCTCGAAACCTGCCAAAAACCCGATCGCCGATCCAAGCCCGACTGCAATCCCGTACACAACGACGCGATACGCCGACACATCACCGATCAGGAAGAAGAGAACAGCTGTCGCCCCTGTGACGAGGAGGGCCATGACAAGGAGCTGGTTATGGTAGATATTCCACCACCCCGACTTGTGGTACGGATTCTGGTCCCAGCCCCCTGACTCCCGGGTGCTGCTCTGCTCGGAATCTGTTGACATCGCTTCTTTTCGCGGCATCGTCCGCGGAAACCAGCCCACGTGTCTCTTTACTGCATCAAGCAGGAACATGTCAGATAGTCTCCTTCAGTTTTGCAAAAAGCTCGTCGGCCATCCGTGTCGGGTCGTCTGTCTTCGTAAGCGCAATCCCCAGTTCGTCTGCGAAGTCCCAGAGCAGCTCGATGCACCGGGCATAGTGGGGGCATGCCCCGCAGTCCCCTTCGTGCTCGTACCAGACCTGGACGTCGTGTTTTGACGAGATGAAGATGATTGCGTTCGTTTTAAATGGAATGGACCGCCCGAATAGTATGCCCTTCTCGACGTTCACCTGCTCCACCTCGATCCGGTTCGAGTTCGCCATGGAAAGAAGCGTCGTCCTTATCTTCTCATCCATCGTCAGGAGGGCCCGCGAGACCGCCTGCCGGGAGATGCCAAGCAGGTGCGCAATCGTGATATTGGGGTGCCCGCTCCGGCGAAGCTTCCAGAACTCGAACTGTTTCTCGTTCGTGGGCAGTAACATACCGTCAACATATGAATGTTGACTATTTAAACCTTCGTACTCCAGGACAGTTGAGAGAGCAGGATACAGGGTAGGAGTATCTCTTTTCATTCCTCCTCGCAGGAGGAACAGGAGTATCAACAGCAACGGGCGAGCAGGACACACACGTTTTCCCGGTGTTGATTTTGCGCGAAGGACACAATTTCGATGACGAGATCCCGGAAATCGTGTTGGATTGCAGCGTCCATTACTAAAAAAACCGTTTTCCGAAATGAAATTGGTCACACAGAGAGAAATGGGGGTATCCTTAAAAATGGCTCTTCGCTACCTGGTGTGGACAGGATTGATGAGCCTGATACACTTTGTGGGGGCTATCTGCCCCAACACCCCCATGTGCGATGCACACCGCCGCCCCCGAAAATACCGCGAGGCTTCCGCCCTCGACCCGGGGTGACCTGCGGTCACCTTCAGATTCACAGTCATAATTGAGAAATTGGGTATGGGTTATGTGAGGACGCCCCGGCGGCGGTTGAAGTGACTGAATTGGCGTGTAGATAAAAATTCCATTCAGTCCCCCCACACAAAACAGCGAGGAGGCTTAAAAACTGATATCATACTCACACGATACCTGGATCGGGCCGAAACTGTCGATTGTCACAGACAAATTCTCCACATCCCTGGGCAGGGACTCGATTTTATACCGGTAACCATAATGGGAATTTTTCCCGCCGGTCGATTCGACGTTCCAGAGATATCGAACCTTTCCGTCATCGATCCTGTAGGACCCATGGATAGGCTCGTCATCAGAGATGGTATACGTCCACTCCCGTCCGTCGGGCATCACTTCGATATAATCGGGATCTTCTGCAGAAACCGAAAAAACCAGCTCGACATAATCGGCTTTTGCATCGACGCTCTCCAATGTGACAGTTATTCCTTTATCGGTTATTGACCGGTTCACGACGATCGATCTCTGCAGCGTTCCTCCCGCCGGCCGAATCGCGATCTCAGCAATCTGTTCTCCAAGAGATCCCTTATGGATACTCTCGGTCTTGCCGTCGTAACGCATGACATCGGCTATCTCGAGAACGTAGATGGCGGGAGCGACCCTGAATCCCCTGTCGTTCCTCTGGTCCCATTGTATCGTGTGGACGATATTCCCGCCGGGCTCTATGGTTGCAGTATCATCTCCCCGCAGATACCTTCTCGTAATCCTCGCCGGGTTCGAGAGATCGGCAGGCTCCTTTATGAAAAACGCCGGAGGGAAGTTGTCTAAGACAATCGGCGCCTCCCCTTTATTCGTAAATTTTACATCTATCGAGACGTTCTCTCCCGATTGCACCGAAATATATCCGGGAATCTCATCGATCACAAGACCCTGGTAGTCTCCCGTCGGCTTGTCGGAAACGCTGGT
>DAWO01000090.1 GCA_002509485.1 Methanolinea sp. UBA477 | reverse complement strand
GAGAGCCCGAGCCCGGTGTTATTCCCAAATCCCTTCTCGAAGATACGTTCCCTGTCACAGGCTCGGATTCCGCATCCGTCATCCTCCACGATTATGACGAGGTCGCCGTCGGACTGGTGGGACGAGACCCGGACCCCGGTGACATGCCGGCCGTGGCGGACAGCGTTGTCAAGGAGATTAAAAAACACCTTCGAGAACATCGGGTCGGCGAACACTTCAGTGCCGGCCGGAATGTCACAGGCGAACGTGACCTCTTCGGGGAGGACTTCTTCAGCAGACGATTCGAGCACTGCGGGGAGGTCATGCCAGGCAGGAGCTTCTGCACCGATATTCCCGTACTCCCTGGTGAACTGTATCATGCCGGCGATCCTCTGGCTCGCACTCCCGATGCGGGAGAGCTGGTCTCTCTGGGAGGGGTCATCGATCTCCGTTCCCAGGAGACCGGCAAACCCGTTTATCACCAGGAGCTGGTTGCTGATATCGTGCCGGGTTATGCTCGTCAGGAGGTTGAGATTCCTGTTCGCCTTCCGTAACGCGTCTTCCGCCTGTTTTCTCGAGGTGATATCCCTCATCACACCCATCACCCCCTGAAGTTGCCCGCTCCTGTCAAAGACCGGGCTGATCACCGTCTCTGTCCACACAGTGGAGCCGTCCCTGCACCAAAATTCGAGGTCCATGACCTGGCTTCCCGGAAGTGGCCCCTCTCCCTGCACCGCGGAAAGTCCCTGCTGACGGCTTTCCATCAGTACCTTAAACGACTCTTCCGTCAGTGCATCGCATATGGGCTCTCTCATCGCTTCCTCCGGAGTGATACCCCTGAGCGTAGTGACCGACGGCGAGATGTAGGTGAGACGCATATCGAGATCCGCCGTCCAGATAACGTCCTGGATGTTGTCGGCAAGCAGGCGGTACTTCTTCTCGCTCTCCCGGAGAGCATCTTCGGCCTCTTTCCGGTCGGTGATATCCCGGAGGATCCCGGATACCCCTGCCACGTGCCCGGATTCATCCAGAATTGCGACCCCGTTATCTTCCAGCCAGTGTATCCCGCCATATTTGTCCTTTGCACGGAAGGCCGTTCTCGTCGGCTGCCCGGTTGAGACGGTCTCTTCAAGGTCGGCGAGAACCAGGGGCAGGTCTTCTTCCACGACAAACGACGAGAGATTCCGGGATACGATATCTTCGGGTGAATATCCGTACCGGGCAATCTGGGGGCTGATACTCGTCACTGTTCCCGTGAGGTCTGCCGTATAGATGACATCGTTGGTATTCTCCACCAGCAGGCGATATCTCTCCTCGCTCTCATGGAGTGCATCTTCGGCCTCTTTCCGGTCGGTGATATCCCTGACTATGGAGAGCACGACCGTCCGGTTATCGAGGGAAAAGACATGGGCACTCACCTCGACCCGGGTCTTCGTTCCGTCCTTCCGCAGATGGGTCCTCTCGAATACATGATGCCTCTTCTCCATCAGTGTCCGCATACAACTGCGTGCCTCTTCCCATGTGGCGGGATCGTCGAGAGAAAGGGGGGTCATCGAGAGCAGCTCTTCACGGGTGTACTCGGTCAGCCTGCAGGCATTCGCGTTCACGTCGATGAACCTGGATGGCATACCGTCCGGGGAGAGTCCATTCACGGTTATCGCGTCATTGGCGTTCTCGAAGAGGGCCCGGTACCGCTTCTCGCTCTCGCGAAGCGCCTCCTCGCTGTTAATTCGTTCGGTTATATCGCGATCGATGCCGCGAAAGCCGGTTATTTCACCATCCCCATTTACCATGGGGATGATTGCACTCTCGAACAGCCGTACAGAACCGTCCCGGTGCAGCCAGCGGATCACGGTGGTATATGGGTCCGACAATTTTTCGCGGGTGCTTTCCGCGATCAGCTCCCTGACCCGGGACACATCGTCAGGATGGATATGGGAAGAGCTGCTTGACCCGATGATCTCGTCTGCCGTATATCCAAGCATTCTCTCAACTGCGGAGTTGCTGTACGTATGGTTTCCTTCCAGGTCTGTCTCCCAGATCCAGTCGTTTATCGTCTCGACAATGCTCCGGTACTTCTCCTCNNGCGAACTGGACCTTCGGGTCACCGCCCTTCTGGAGGTAGAAGTCGACACCCTCGTTTAAGGCCCGGATGACGACGTCCTCGCGCCCGCGCCCGGTGAAGAGGATGAACGGGATATCCCCGAACCGTTCCCGGACTGCCCGTAAAAATGCGATACCATCCATGCCGGGCATCAGGTAATCGGAGACGATGGCATCATACGACCCGATGCCGGAATTGTCGAGCGCTCTCTCTGCCGATACCGAGATTCCGACCTCGAACTCGCCCGATCGTTCCAGGTAGAGTTTCGTGATATCCAGGAGGTCGGGTTCGTCATCTACGTAGAGCACCCGTATCCGGTCATCCATCTTTCATAAATTGTTCTCCCGTATTGTATCTGTTTCGATGCCGGAAATCCTGCAAGGAATGCGCCGCCCGGTTCATACAGCTCCGATTGAGCCAGGAAGACGTATTCATGGGCCGGATGCCGCGGGTCAGGGGCAGGGTCGGCAGATGATGGCCAGAATGCCTGGGATCCGGACGTTCTTCTCCATCTTTCGGATCCGGTTGCACGAGCATGTGTATCCCCGGGTGCCTGCCTTAAACCCTCTGAAATCACCCTGATCTCATTTTCAGGCGATTATAAGGTCATTTTCTGTGAGGGAGATCCATCGGACGGCGCACCGGTGCGGATCTGTCATGACCCGGCCAAATGGCCTCGCACTGCACGATTGCTGCCCCATGAGGCCAATTTAGAGGAAATGTTTATATACTATATAAATCTCTATTGTTTTGAGGTAATCAAGGTGGCAGATTTACCCATAGCTGCAGTCGTAAGGATTGCAAAGAAGAATGGAGCAGAGCGTGTCGGCAGTGATGCCGCTGCTGCTCTCGTTGCAAAGTCAGAAGACTACATTGCCGATCTGGTCAGGAAAGGCAGTGAGATCGCGAACCACGCGGGAAGGAAGACGCTCAAGAAAGAAGACATCTATCTTGCGGCAGAAAAGAAATAAGCCTCACGTCCTCCTTATCTCACTTCTTGTGCGGCCCTGGTTCCGGGTGGACCAAAAATACCAATCGGGTCCCCTCAAACAGGGCTTTTTCCCTTAAAATAACACGGGTTCCTGAAACCCATTCCAGGCTGCTCGTGGCGTAACTCTCCATGGAATGCGAGGATACATGCATGATCTGGCCCGTTATCGGCATCCTGTCTCCTGATGGGGATTTGTCCGGGCATTGCCTGCTCTGAATGATATAAAAGCCTTATTAAAGGCGCACATTTCCGGAAAAAACGGTGTGGAATTCCTGGATAGTCTTCCTGGATTGCATCAGGGACATCCAGCAAACACGCATCTGGTGATTCCCTGAGAAAAAGAGAGATTCAGCCTCTCATCGGAACAATCCGCGGTCCGGACAGCGGGGTTAAAAAAATACGGAAGAAGCCTCATTCCACTTCCAGCCCGTAAATCCCGCTCCCGATCCACCAGTTCTCGTCGACTGCCTTCATGAATATGAGCTTGTGCTGGTCGGGGGCATCTTCAACTGCGGTGTTTGGGAAGATCGCATGGGAAAACCCGGTCCCGTTCTCCATCGCCTGGATCCCGACCTGCGTGACCTTCACGCCGTACGCATCCGTGTATTCCCATTCGTTCTCCCCGATCGCAGACTTCCAGAACGGATCTGCAAGCAGCGTCCCGTCTGACGACTCGGCCCAGACGAAGAGATCACCGGTGACGAACCGGCCTTCCGGATCATTGATCTCTGCGAGGGTCTTCTCCATCCCGCCGGCCTTCGCAAACTCCACTGCCCGGGCGACACGGTCATAGAGCTCCTCCCGTGTGTGGTTCCGGACCGGGAACCCGGAGAGATCGCCGGTGGCGATTCCGGCATACCCGGGGACGATGATCGCCGAGTATATCCACCACTCATCGTCGACAGGCTCGGCGTAGGCGATCCTCGGGACGTAGACAACTTTTCCGCCTGCGTCCACCTTCACGACCGTGTACAGGAATCCTCCTCCGTCCCTCGCAAGGTCACGCAACCCGCGGATGGCGGCGACGCTGTCGGGGTCATGGAAATTGATGAGGTTTACGTGGTATTCTGAAAGTTCCGGGGAATACGGCGGTGCGACAATGGTTGTACCGTTGTAGTCAAAGGCCGCTATGGACAGCCCGTTCCC
>DAWO01000087.1 GCA_002509485.1 Methanolinea sp. UBA477 | reverse complement strand
TGAGTGCAGTTCCCGAGTAATGCGCTCTGCTGCCCGAAAATCCTTCATCCCGGAGTGATGATATGACCTCTTCCAGCGGTGGAGGAGAGACCCCCCACCTCTTTGCGAGCCGGTGGTACTCGTAATGGCTCGAGAGCGGGAGCTCCTGCCTGCAGGTGGCGATAAGTTTCGCAAGTTCCGGACCCTTTCCGAGTCGCAGGTCCCCGATAGCTGCCGACATCGAATCCAGGAGCTGCATGTCCTGTATCGCACCGGTCCAGAGTGGGCCGATAGGGACCAGAGGGGTGCCGCATTCCCTGCACTGCCCGGAAGCAGGAAGCATGCCTGCCTGTTCCGTCCGGTAAGGACAGATCGGGCATTGCATCACGTATCCCATCCATGCCATCGATCGATCGGCTCGTTCCGCGCCGTAAAAGAGCCGGACATGGAGGCGTACGAAGTGTTCCCGTGCAAAACAGAAGAGCGGCTCGATGCCCCTGTCGTACTTTGCAATCTCCCGGACAAGGAACCCGAGCAGGACGCGGAGGCCAGTCTCGGCATGGTACTCGTTGTTCAGTGCCGAGGAGAAGTAGCGGCGCATGCCAGCCTTCTTATGGGCCCCGCAGAGGGGGGCGGTATCGGTTGCGGTCACCATCAGGTACCGCCCCGTTCCTCGTGCCGCAGAATCTATGAAAGGGGCAGGTGTTCCGAACGGGTCGATATCGACTGCATCGAACTTCCGGGTGGACAACAGGCAGTTGACATCGGATTCGCAGATCTCCGGGGTTACCCCGGCATGATCTGCGTTTCTCCGGATGAGGGCGACTGCTTCGGCGTTCCGGTCGTTGATCGTCACCGGGATGCCGCACTCGTGTGCCATGCGAAGCCCCCGTGCACCTGTCGCCCCCATGGCGTCGAGGTAATTGGAGACGGGAAGGACGGACGCAAGGAGGACAGTCGCATCCCGGGATAACTCCATGCGCCGGTTGAAGAATATTCGTGCGGTTCCCGGAGGAAACGCGCTCGAAGGGTCCTGCACCGGGACGAAAAAGCGGGTTGTTCCCTCCATTACCTCGCAAAAATCCATAACGCGAGTATTGTGGAAGTTCACAAACCTTATACCTTCTCTTTGTTAATTGATATAGGCAGGGCGTGTGGCCTAGTCAGGATAGGGCGGTAGCCTCCTAAGCTATAGGTCGGGGGTTCAAATCCCTCCACGCCCGTATCTTTTGTCTGAAAATCGATTAATATCATCCCAAATGTTGATATGAGCCCGGGCCAACAGATAAGCAGAGATCCGGGGAGATGGGTTCTGTATGAAAATTTCCGGCTGCATGCGGATATTAAGACCGGTAAACTCACTTGTGGCCGGCATCGCAGCCATGATCGGCTATCTCATGGCTACTGGAACACTGGTTTCGGAAACCCTGCTTCTGGCCGTAATAGTATTCCTGATAACGTCGGCCGGGAATGTCGTCAATGATTATTATGATATTGAGATAGACCGGATAAATCGCCCGGAGAGGCCGTTGCCTTCAGGAGATGTCGGAAAGCGAACTGCACTTGCCCTTGCCGTCCTCCTTTTTTCCTCAGGGATATTCCTGACAGCATTCACCAACGTCCTCTGCCTGGCAATCGCCACCTTTAACTCTCTCCTGCTTGCCGGATATGCCGCATGGCTGAAAAAGACACCTCTTATCGGAAACATCGCTGTATCTTACCTTTCAGGATCATTATTTCTCTTTGGAGGAGCATTATCCGGGATTGCCGGGCTTGTCCAGGTCGCACCAATCGCGGTCATAACATTTCTCGCGATGCTCTCACGGGAGATCTTTAAGGATGCCGAGGACATCGAAGGGGATTCGGCAGCGGGCGCATCCACTCTGCCGATACGTATCGGGGTAAAAAAGACTGCATATACCGGGTTCTTATGCCTGGCAGGAGCAGTCGTAGCAAGCCTTGTTCCCTATCTGTGGTGGGGGCCATGGTACATTGCAGGAATATTTCCGATCGACGCAACACTCCTTTTTGCAGGAATCCGTCCAATCAACTGTACAACCCCGGATTGCATAAAGGCGACACATGTCACCTCTCTCCTCAAATATACAATGTTTGCGTCACTGGTAGTCTTTTCTGCTGCAGCAGTACTGCTCTGAAAGTCCTGTCATCAAAGAACCGGATCCGAAGAAATCTTGTGGATGTGCGGAGAATCGTCATCCCTCAACGCTTCAGCAGGTATCTTATCAGGGGGGATGCCGAGGACCGCGACATCCATCACGTCGTCCCAGTTTACGAGGGTCTCCACGCAGCCGTCTTTTAAGTTCACCACCCCCAGACCAATGATTCCTACTTTGTCTGTCAGATCCAGCCCTTCTTTTACTTCCGACAGGCACCCCACTCCTATGATCGCCCTGGGACGATATTTCTTCACCATCCGCTTGATCAACGTCGAACCGGGCGCAATAAAGACCCTGTAACCCATCTTTTCCAGCACTCCGCGCCAGTACCCGATGCTGCACTGGCCGCATGAACGGCACCTGAGGCCTTCGGGAGAGAGATGGGCCGGACACCTGGCAGATCGGAGACACTGGGGAAGGAAGATCATCCGTTCTTCGACAGGGACTTCTGCGAATGCACGCCTGTTCATGCTGTTCCGGAGCTGTATGAAGAAAGAGAGCATCTCGGCGTCTTCAAGCCCGATAAGCCTGAATATGGCTTTCACCGTTCCTTCCACCATCGTGATCCCGGCCTTTAAGAATCGTGGAAAGAGAAGCTTTCCTGTTTTTATTGAATAGACCGAGATTGCCACCATCAGGACGGAAAACAACAGGACGCCGAGGATGACGATGAGAGTAACCTCTCCCACAAGGAAGACGAACTGTTCCCAGAGTGTGAAATTGACAACCATGGCAGATTTATCCGATTATCTTCCGTTTTCGCGCGATCCCTTCCCAATCAAGAGGCGGACAGAGAACGCCATCCTCTGTGATGAACCCGGTGACCAGCGAATGGGGGGTGGCGTCGAAGGCCAGGTTGAGAACTCCTGCCCTGTCGGGAACAACGCGGGTCTTTCCGCAGATCGAGATCTCCTCCCGTGCCCTCTCCTCGATGGTGATATCAACCTCTGTATGGTCAGGATCGAATGTTGAGAGCGGTGCCGCGACATAGAACGGGATACCGTGCCGGGCGGCACAGACTGCATGCATGTAGGTACCAATCTTGTTGAAGACGACATCCGGGGTGATACGGTCCGCTCCCACGATTACAAGATCAATCTCGCCGGTTCTCATGATATGGGCAGCTGCGGAGTCGTTGATGACGTCCACGTCTATCCCGTCCCTGGTCAGTTCCCACGCTGTAAGCCTGGATCCCTGGAACAGTGGCCGGGTCTCGCACGCTATGACGCGGATCTTCTTGCCGGCGGCAACCCCGGACCGGATGACGCCAAGCGCAGTTCCCCAGTCGCTGCATGCCAGCGCACCGGCATTGCAGTGCGTGAGCACGGTCCCCTGGTCGGGGAGAACACTGATCCCCACATCTCCGATCATGTGGCATGTCCGGGAATCTGAGGCCGCAATCGAGAGAGCCTGGTCGAGCGTCGCACGCTGGGCGTCCCTGACAGATATGGCGTGCAGTGCACATTCCAGCGTGAGATCCACGCCCCAGGCAAGGTTGACCGCCGTGGGACGTGCCGATTTGATCTTCTCCGACTGGATCGTGAGTCTCGCTACAAATCGCTCAAAATCTTTTTCCCGGATCTTCCGGGCGGCGAGGGCCACCCCGAAGGCTCCTGCGACACCGAGAGCAGGTGCCCCCCGAACCTCGAGCCGCCGGATGGCTGTGATGAGCCGTTCCACGGTACTGCACCGGATCATGCTGAATTTGTCGGGGAGTTTTGTCTGGTCGATACAAAGGATGGCCGTATTTTCCGTGTCCCAGGATATCGTCTTCTCCGAATGCATCCCGCTCAGCCTTCCCGTTCGGAATCGATGAATGCCCGCATGGCTGCTGCGCCTGCCTGAGCAACACAATCAGGGATATCTTTCGGGGAGATTGCAGTGCCGGCCACGTAGATCCCCGGTTTAATGGTGGCCACGGTATCAACCTTGTCATCTGTTGAACTGAAAAATCCTGCTTCTTCAAGAGGGATCTCGCACATTTCTGCTATCTTTTCGCTGTCGAAGGCGGGTTCCATGCCCACAGAGAGGATGACAAGGCCAGGCGTAAGCAGTTCCACCTCTCCGGTCTCGGTATTTTCAACACGGATTGCAAGGGAATCATCGCCATCGATAACCTCTGCGGGCATTCCCCTGATGAACCGTATCCCGGCATTGATCGCCCTCTCGTAGTACTCTTCATATCCCTTTCCATAGGCCCTGATGTCCATGTAGAGGATCGTGATATCCATGTCGGGATATTTTTCCCTGATGAGGAGGGCATTCTTTATCGCGTACATGCAGCAGACACACGAGCAGTATGGCCTGCCTATGGATGCGTCCCTTGAACCGACGCACTGGACAAATACGACGCTTTCAGGGGTTTTGCCGTCGGAGAGCCGTTGTATCTGTCCACCTGTCGGTCCGCTCGCATTCATCATTCTCTCGAATTCAAGAGAGGTGATGACGTCAGGGAAGAGGAGGTACGAGAACTGGTCTTTGTTGCCGGCATCGAATACGCGGTACCCGGTGGTTATGATGATGCTCGACGCCTCGATCAAAATTTCCTTCCCGGTATCCTCCTTGAGGATAGCCTCGCGATCGCAGATATCGTAGCAGAGACCGCACTCGATGCAGTGTTCAGGGTCCTTTATGACAATGTCGGGAACTGCCTGGGAATGTGGCTTGTAGATGGCTTTTCGGACACCAATCCCGGCATCGAAACGGTTGTAGACCTCGACAGGACATATGAGAACGCAGTCGCCGCAGCCATTGCATTTTTCCTCGTCGATGTACCGGGGGTTCTTCTTCACCGTGACCCTGAACCGTCCTGCCTCGCCCTCAACCGCGGTGACTTCAGAGCAGGTATGGATATGGATATGGGGGTTCCTGGAGACATCCATCATCTTTGGCGAGAGGATACACATCGAGCAGTCGTTCGTGGGAAATGTCTTGTCCAGCTGTGCCATGTGACCGCCGATCGAGGGCTCACGCTCGATGAGATGGACATCTATTCCATGTCCTGCGAGGTCGAGTGCTGCCTGTATGCCGGTCACACCGGCTCCGATTATCACGACATCAGCCATGCATGTACCTTCCTGCAAGCTCCCAGTAATTCGCGGCGTTCCTGGTGATGTGGTCTTTTTGCTCTTCCGTCACGGTCTTTACCACCTTTCCCGGGACTCCCACCACGACCGATCCGGGAGGGATATGCCTGCCCTCTGTCACCACAGCCCCGGCGCCGAGGAGACAGTCTTCTCCCACACACGCTCCGTTCAAGACGATAGCCCCCATGCCGACGAGGACGCGGTCCTGTATCGTGCAGCCGTGCAGTATCGCACCGTGTCCGATGGAGACCTCCCTGCCAACCTGGACCGGATACCCCGCGCTGGTGTGCAGAACCGCGTTGTCCTGCACGTTGGACCAGTCACCGAGTGCCACGCGGTCCTTGTCGGCGCGGATCACGGCACCGTACCAGATGCTCACCTTTCTCCCAATCGTCACATCGCCGAGAATGGTGGCATTATCGGCGATGAACGCATCCCGGAACTGCGCCCTATCAATATCCATAATAGCATAGAAAATAGAGTATCAAGCACAATGAAGGTTATGGTAGGTGGCACCTTTGATCCTCTTCACGATGGACATAAGAGGCTCATCTCAAGGTCTTTCGAGCTTGCAGGCGATGATGGAACCGTGATCATCGGACTGACGACCGATACGTTTGCGAGCCGGAAGAGCCACCCGGTCCATGACTATGACGAGAGGAAGAACCGGCTGGAAGAGTATATCCGGGATAAGGGTTTTACGGCCGGATGGGTAATCGAGCCCCTTTCAGACCATTATGGATCCGCCCTCGATGCGGATTTCGATGCCATCGTGGTGAGCGAGGAGACATTGCCCGTCGCCCGCGAGATCAACGCGATGAGGGGAGGCAAAGGACACCGCAAGGTGGACATACACCAGATAACCTGCGTCCTTGCAGAAGACGGACGCTGGATCTCGAGCACACGGATCTACCGTGGAGATATCGACGAACACGGTAAAATTCTCCGTGAACCTGACAGGAATTGCGATATTTAACCGTTTCATCCGGATCAATATGTTTATGGGACTGCGGGTACTGCTACTCTGGTACATACATGCCTGAGGAGAGGGACCCGCAGGACCTTCATGAAAAAGAAGGAGACCCCGGCGTTACACCAATACAGGATATTGTCGTCCGGGACATCATGTCTGACATCCCGGACCGCATCCCCCCACAGATGCCCATCGATCGCATCCTGCATGATTTTTCGACCCTGAAGTGTACTGATCTCGTCGTGGTTGACGGGGATGGAAAATTTTTAGGTGTTGTCTCACCCTTTGACCTGGTCAACCATGTCAATCCCTCGATGGGCGTTCGTTCAGGGAAGAAGGCTCCCTGTATCGAATGCATGATGAGAGGAGATGCGCTGGTGGCAGAAGACCTGATGTCCCGAAGCCACATGACAGTGAACGAAAAAACCCCTGTCGTTGAAGCCCTGCGTCTCCTGGAAAGATACAGTCAGCCTGACCTCGTCGTGATCGACGACGAAGGCATTGCAATCGGCATGCTTGGAATATGCGGCATCATCTCTCATCTCCGGCTGGTGGGCCACCTCTAGCCTGCAGCCCGAGGAACCCTCGGGTCACCAAAATCGGTGTCAGGAAGATTGAGATGATCACCATGACAGTCACCGATGAAAAAAGCGTCGCACTGATCAGGCCGGACGAGAGGGCTACCTTCGAGACGACAAGGGAGATCTCGCCACGAGGGGAGAGACCGAGGCCGACAATGAGAGATCGTGCCCGATCCCGCAGGAACCAGATGGATCCGAGATACCCTCCGGCAATCTTTCCTGCGAACGCCACGATGATGAGCAGGAGGATGAACGCGATGGATACCGAATCGGACGAGAATGAGATGAGGAGGCCGATAGATGCAAAGAAGACCGCGGTGAAGAATCCGAAGGCAAAATCCGCCAGACTGTCATAGAGGAGCCGATCGCTCCTGATGGAGTCTCCGAGGATCAGCCCCGCCATGAAGGCGCCGATTGCATAATGCAGGCCCACTTCCTGCGCGACGACTGCAGTTCCGAGTGCGATGAGGATGGCGACTGAATAGGGCATCTCGTGCGTTCGGGCGGATCGGGAAGACTCGAACGACCAGAGGATGATCTTTTTTCCAAGGGTCAGGAGGAGGATGAAGAATGCGGTAATGAGCACCAGTGTGAGAGCTATGGTTTCAAACCCTCCAATCCCGGATGCGAGAGTCGTGAGGATGCCAAGCAGGATCACTCCGATGACATCGTCCACGACTGCCGCAGCAACGATGATCATCCCGATATCTGATTTCAGTTGCCTGAGATCCACGAGCGTCCGCACCGAGATCCCGATAGATGTCACGGCGAGTGCGATTCCAAGGTATATACACTCGTAAAGACCCAGACCGACGAGATAACCTGCCGCCACGCCGAATGCGGACGGGAATGCAACACCTGCCAGCCCTGTGACAAGGCCTGCCTTCTCCGACTTTGCAAATGTCTTCATGTTCAGCTGTGCGCCGCTCATGAAGAGGAGGACGATTATACCGATATCGGCGAAAAATTCGATAAACTCGTTTGGAGAGACGAGATTCAAGATGGCGGGCCCGAGCACGATACCTGCAGCCACCTCGCCTATCAGTGAGGGGAAGCCAAACCGCTCGACCAGTTCACCAAGGACCTTTGCACAAAGGATGATTGCGATAATCTGGATGAGCGGATCCATTCATGCGAGGTTAGGAATCCGCAGGATAAATGTGTTTGTTTGGAGAGACGAAGAGAAAAACCCGGATGGATTGTCTTTTCGAAAAGAGACGATTCAAAACGAGAGAACCATGTTTCAGAAAGAATGGACCGGTTATCCCAGGGCTAAACCCCTAACCGATTTCAAAGACAGGGTAGTATTACCGCTCCCTTTTCAGGGCAAGTACCGCCGCGAGCCCTGCACTCGCAAGTATTGCAGTGCATGGCAGAAGGCCTGTCGTGGGCGCCTCAGTCGGTTTCGCCATCATCTCTTCTGCTACCTGCCTGTTCTGTTTTGCATCCACCGATCCAGGATCGAGGGCGAGTGCCGTATCGGACGCAGCGAGGCTCTCCTCGTACCGGCCCAGGCCGTTTAAGGAGGTGGCACGGTTTATCCAGGCATAGAGATTGTCGGGATCGAGGGCGAGTGCCGTGTCGGATGCTGCCAGACCCTCTCCGTACCGTTCCATGCTGTTCAATATGCCCGCCTTCGTGACCCATGCAAGGGTGAAGTTCTCGTTCTCCTGCAGGGCCCGGTCAATCTCGGTAAGCGCCTGGCTGTAATCACCCTGGTAGGCGAGATCGACGGCCCGGTTGTAGGAGTTGATCGCATCGATGTTGTCTGCCCCTGCCGGCACAATCGACCACAGGGCAAGAACGAAAAGTGATACCAGAATAAAAAATTTTGTACGGTTCATCTGCATTCCTCGATTCATTCTCGATATGTCCGGTTTGAAACCGGTTTTCGTCTTTTATATGATATAGCTCGTGATATCCCTGGTGATCACCCAGTCGCAGTACAGGCAGTGGAGACCCATCTCCTGTACCTCGAACCTGGACTGGATCGGCTCGTTGGCATTGGAGATACACCCGGGGTTTGGACACCGGACAATTCCGACCAGGAATTCGGGAGTCTCGACACCCTTCTTTGCAAAGACCTTGTAGTCCCTGATGATGTTTATCGATGCGTTTGGTGCGATAAGGGATATCCGGTTCACTTCGTCCTTGAAAAGTTCCCGGTTCTCGATCTTCACGATATCCTTCTTCGCCATCTTCCCGCTCTTCACGTTGGTTGCAACAGATATGGATTCCGTGGTCGTCCCCGTAATCCCGATGATCTTCAAGACATTCAGGGCCTCCCCGGCAGTAATATGGTCGATCACTGTCCCGTGCTTTATCGGGCTTATGAGGAGACCTCTCTCTGTGGCATCCCCGGTCATCTCATCACCTTCTCAAGCATCGCCATCCGCACGGGGATACCGTTGTTGGACTGTTCGAAGTATCGTGCGCATGGAAGGGAATCCACGCCGGGATCGATCTCGTCGAGCCTGGGCAGCGGATGGAGTACGATGAAGGAATCCCTGACATCCCTGAGAAGGTCAGGGGTAACCCGGTAACTCGAGGCGACCTTGAAGTAGGACGAAGCGTCAGGAAACCGCTCCCGCTGGATCCTCGTTACGTAGAGGACATCCAGTTCCCGGATAATACCCGATATATTCTCGTGGTTTATGACCTCGCAGCCTCCCCTGGTCAGCTCGTCGACCAGTGACGACGGGAGTTCGAGTCCTTTCGGGGAGATGGTATGGATCGTTGCACCATACAGGGAGAGGGCGTGTGCCAGCGAATGTGCGGTCCGCCCGTAGCGGAGATCACCGAGGAGCCCGGCGTGTATGCCGTCGATCTTCATGGACTGCCGGATGGTGTAGAGGTCGAGCAGGGTCTGTGACGGGTGCTGTCCTGCACCGTCGCCGGCATTTATGACCGGGACCGATGCAAATTCACTGGCAAGGCGTGCAGCCCCCTCTTTCGGGTGACGGAGCACTATCGTGTCCACGTACCCGCTCACAACGCGGATCGTGTCAGCAAGCGTCTCTCCCTTCGAGATCGAGCTGGCCTCGACACTTCCCATGCTTATCGAGACACCCCCGAGCCGGGCCATCGCCGCCTCGAAAGACATCCTGGTCCGCGTGCTCGGTTCGAAAAAGAGGAGGGCAAGGATCTTCCCCATGAGGGAAGACGAGTCGAACCGGGACTGGATCTTTTGTGCCTTGTCCAGCAGATCATCAATCTCGGCTCGATGAAAGTCCCGTATTGATATGATGTGCCTCATGAAACCCCGCTTCTGACCGGGCGGTATGGGAACTGGAATACCGGCGCACAATCCCACCCGGAAATTTCCCGTACAGTATTGTGATATCATCGTTGATGAGATTATTGGATGACGGCCAACCGTGCATGCCCTCCGGCTACCCGGGTGGAGTCACGGTGGAATGCCTGGTGACAAGGATATTGTAGGCATCGTGCTGACGGTTGAACCGCACAAGGACCTGGCGGAATTCGGCGGGTGAGCCGTACGATAGAGAGAGCAACCACCTGTTTCCAGGGGTCTCATGGTATGACGGGAGGATGGCAAAGACCGGTTTTTTCGCGGTGCCGTCGCATATCCGGAAGACGTGGGTTGACCCATCTCCCAGTTCACCCGAGATGACAGCAGCAACGACGTCAATCTTCCGGCCGACATGGTTCTGCAGTGTAGAAAGCCTGGCAAAACGTGATCCTTTCAGATCTCTGAAGTCCTCTCTCACACGTCCGTCCAGTCGGAGGATAGCAAAAGAGAATTTTATGTCTGTGTTGATGAACCGGTAGGGATCGGCCCCCCGGGCAACCTCGTTCATCAACCTGGTAGGCGATACAGGCGGTTTCTCGACGAAACTCCAGCAGGATTCAGCCCTGCACGAGAGACCACGAAACGAAGGGCACGGGCTGTAGATGGTAAGCCCCGTCTTTGAGGCCTCGTGGACGATCCTCCTCATCATCGTTGAATTTTCCAGGTCGGCGGGTTCGGCAACGATGATGCTTCCGTCACGGGAGAGGAGGGCCGACAGCGTGTGAAGAATCCGGACCCCTGACCCGGATTTCGCCTTTTCCAGTTCATTTATCACGTTCTGCAGCACAACCAGGTCCAGCGAAGCCGGGAGATCGCGGGTACGGGGATCCAGCAGGTCCATCTGGACAGGAGGATGCACAGTTGCCCCCTGGTTTTCCCGGGCACAGGGAAGCACAATCTCGCGGTATGCCTGGAGGAATTCATCGGAACGCTCAACAGCATAGATATCTGCCGTGTATCCATGAAGCCTGGAACAGAGGTCGATGATTGCCAGGGGGACCACCCCGGGGCCGGTGCCCGCATCGAGCACCCGCATGTGCGACCGTACCAGCCCATCTTCTGCCAGGGAGTGCAGGATATGCTCGAACTGGACGATGTACACGGGGGCCTGGTATGCAAGATACCCCATGACGCTGTACCCTTTCCGGTATCCTATTCTGCTGCCGCTCTTCCAGTACTGCGCCTTCTGCTGGAGGATTGCATTCCGGATCCGCCCGATCACTGCCGGATCGGACCAGCGTTTTCCGGTCTTTTCCTCTATGTAGCGTTCAAAGAGTGCCTGGACAGGCTCCGGGATCTCCGGGTGTGCGAAAAATGCCCGGATCTCTTCGGTATCAACGCGGTCCGGCACCAAAAATTCGGAACGCTCCTTTCTTTTCACGAGGTAATCACCATCCTCTCTCTCGGCATACAGGTCAAGACCGGTCAGGCGGGGATGGACCAGCGAGTAGAGCTCGTCGAGCCGGCACTCTCCTTCCAGGTAATCGAGAATTGTTGAGAGACGGAACTCCTTCTCCATGGATGAGACATACCTGATTGTTGAGATCACATCCCCTTCGTCCATCAGGATTAAATCTTTACCCGGCCGGTATGTTCAATCTTTGGAATGCCGGCTATGCGGGCGACACCGTAATGAACATTTACACACATAAGGGATTTAAGCAGCAATCCTGCCTGGCGTGCAGGCAAGGAGGAGATCGAATGAATCCAGAATATGAGGGAAAAGACCGGATGCTCTCGGAGGCGGAAGGCTACCGGCTTTTGAAGTCCTGTGCCATACCTGTTCCCCGGTTTGATATCGCGTCTGGTTCCGGAGAAGCGGCAGAGATTGCGGATGAGATCGGATATCCGGTAGTGATGAAAGTGATCTCCCCCCAGATCGTGCACAAGAGCGATGCAGGTGGCGTGATAGCCGGCATACAGTCCCGCGAAGAGGCCCGGGCCGCATATGAAAAAATTGTCGGGAATGCGCGGCGATTCCGTTCCGATGCAGAAATTGCCGGTATCATCGTGGAAGAGGAGTGCCCACCGGGACTCGAGCTCATCATTGGTGGCAGGCGTGATCCTGCGTTCGGTCCTGTGATCACCTTCGGGATGGGGGGAACGCTCGTTGAACTCTTCGGGGATGTGACGACCAGGGTACTTCCCATCTCGGACGATGAGATAACGGGCATGGTAAGGAGCATAAAAGGATACCGGCTCATCGAGGGATACCGGGACAGGCCCCCACTCGATGAGGATCTGCTTGTTGAGGTTATCAGATCGGCGGCATCACTGTTTGAAAGGCATCCTGAGATCTCTGAATTCGATATCAATCCCCTCATATTATACGAGAAAGGGGCCGTTGCGGTTGATGCCAGGATACTGGTGACACCTGGCCACAAGGAGAAAAAGATCACCCGCACAAAGCAGATACCGGAGAGACTCATGCACCCCGGCTCCGTCGCGCTGATCGGTGCATCATCCGACCCAAACAAGATCGGGTATGCGGTGATGAGAAATCTCCTCCCGTTTCCCGGTGATCTCTATCCGGTCAATCCGCATTCCGAGCAGATACTCGGGAGAAAAGTGTACAGGAAGGTTGGAGATATCCCCGGCAGGGTCGATGCTGCGGTGATCGCGATTCCGGCCCGGCTGGTTCGGGGGGTGATGGAGGAACTGGCGGAGAAAGGCGCCAGGCTGGCAATTATTCTCTCATCGGGGTTCAGGGAGATCGGACCCGAGGGCAGGAAGGGCGAGGATGAAGTGATGGAGGCGGCAGAGAGGGGCAACATCCGTGTCATCGGACCAAACTGCCTTGGAATCATCATGCCCCACCAGAAACTCAATACCACCTTCGATCCAATCACGCCCCGGCCCGGGCGCATAGGATTTATCTCCCAGAGCGGGGCGATCATCACCACCATCACAGACTGGAGCCTTCCCGAACAGATCGGGTTTTCAGCGGTGATCAGCGTGGGAAACCAGGCAGATCTCGGGTTCATCGAATATATCAGGTATCTTTCAGATGACGAGAACACCCGGGCGATCATCCTGTACGTGGAAGAGATACCGGACGGCCGGGAGTTTATGGCACTCTGCAAAAGGATAACTCCAAAAACACCCATAATTGCGTTGAAATCCGGTTCATCCGAGATCGGGAAGAGGGCTGCCTCTTCCCATACCGGGTCGCTTGCAGGGAGTTTCCAGGTATACCAGGCGGCATTCCTGCAGTCGGGTATCATACCGGTATTCTCGATAAAAGAGGCATTCGACGTCGCCGAACTCCTTGCGTCTGAGGGGTATCCCAGGGGGAGGCGGGCCATCGTGGTCACCACCGCCGGAGGGTTCGCAGTCCTCTCATCCGACTATGCACAGCGATACGGTGTGGAACTCCCCCGCCTTCCAGTGGACCTGCTTGACAAACTGAATGCATTTCTCCCTGCCATCTGGAGCCATGGCAACCCGATGGATATCATCGGGGACGGGGGGGCCGACCGGTATGCCCGTGTCTTCGATATCCTCATCGATCACCAGGATGTCTGGGATATCGCGATCGTGATTGCGGTACCTTCAGCCCTTCTCGACTCCTCGCACCTGGGACAGGAGATCGTACGGTTCTCGCGGCATACGGAAAAGATGGTCGTGGGCTGCCTTCTCGGTGGAGACAGCATGAAGAGCGGTGTAGGTATCCTCCGGGAGAACAAGATTCCGAACTATTCGGATATCGAGAGCGCGTTCCGGGCCGTGGGCAGGAGCCTGAAGTGGTGCGAAGATAACCTTTGAGGTAGCAGAGATCTTTTTTGGGCTCTTCGCAACCGGGTATAGGTAGGATTGATGAACCGGATACATTTTGTGGGGGCTATCCGCCCTCACACCCCCACATGCGATGCACGCCACCGCCTCCGAAAATACCGCGAGGCTGATTCACAGTCATAATTTGAGCAATCGGGTATGAGTTCTGTGAGGACACCCCGGCGGCGGTTGTGAGTGACTGAATTGGTATGCAGATAACAATTCGATTCAGTCCCCCCACACAAAACAGCAAGGGGCCTTTTTTGTTTGCCTGATTCCTGATACCATATTCATCCATAGCATTCCGGGTCCTGAACCACCCGAAACCAGTCAGAGATCCTGCATCGGTGGATGAGAAAAGTCCCGTTGCCCGGTTGGAAATGGCCTATGTACCTACAATTTTATTTGGGCAGACAGGATCGAGCTCTTCGCCTGCAGGGAGATTCAGGCACAAGCGATTGCCATTGCTGTGGCGTTCAGATCACTTTGTAGCCTTAAAAGAACCATTGTGGGGCACAAACCCCGTCTCCGATCTCTTCCTGGTGAAACTCGTTATGTATTCTTTCATTCGTATGGCATGGAATTGTGCATGCGCGTGGCTGCCGGCCGCTACTCCACGGTATGTCGCCTCATCGATTGGTCCCACAGAAGGTTTCGGATCCAAATACTGGGATCTCCCCTATTGTATCACGGCCTCTCACATCGAGGCAATGACCCGATGAGGAGCAGTTCGTCCGGGTTGCCGCCACCACGGGATATGATCTTTCCAAGAAATTCAACAGCGATAGTGGATCCGTCATCCATGAGCAGGTCCAGGTTGAAGGTGCCCTGGTTTTTGGCGTCATTCTCTGGTGTGCCAAACCGGGAAGTGGCGAGGTATCGCCGGACCTCCTCCCTGCAATGAGGCGAGACGAATGCGAACAGAGATCGCGACTTCATGCTTCCTTCTGGCAGTTCCAGGAGTTTTTCGAGATTTTTATCCGCAGATACGATCTGGCCTTCCGGATTCGTGATCACAACGAAATCCGGGAAGAATCCCGGGCTCTGGCCCTCCACTCGCAATTCCCTGGTCGGGTTGTTCAGGTTCCTGGATGCGATATCCATGACGGCTCCCCGCAGGTTTCTGAATGCCTCCTTTGAGTTATCCCCCTTCTTCTGGTAGAAGTCGATTCCACAGTTCAGTGCCTTTATCGCGGTATTCTCATCTCCCTTGCCTGTGAACAGGATAAATGGAATGAAAAATCCCTTCTCTCGCAGGTCCATGAAAAACTCAATGCCATCCCTGCCAGGCATGTCATAATCCGATATGATCACATCATACTCCTTTTTCCCGAGCATCCCCATCGCTTCGGAGACAGAACTGCAGAGTTTTACCTGTAACCCGCCGTCTCTCTCGAGGAGAATCTTGGTTACATTGAAAAGCGCGGGATCATCGTCGACAAGCAGGATATGTATCACGGGGGCTCATGGTACATTGACCTGTCCAGGACGAAAATATTTTGTAAACCCGGATTATGACAATCATCCTACCCGGTTCTCTCTTTATGCCGGCAGGCTATACCATTCAACCTCCCGGTTATATATTTCCCTTATCGAATCGTCCCAATTTATACCATGAGCTGTATAAAAGGTGGTTCGGTGAAGCATGCCATGATATCAACTGCCGGATGGAGATGTGATCAGAATACCCACGGCGGCGATAGAGATCATGCGAACAGGAAGTGTCACGGCGAAGTCCTCCGGTGGAATCGGCCTGGGGTCAAAAAAGGTTTGATATCCAGTAAATTTTCGCCCGCAAAGGAGAATTTGCCAATCCCTGGTATGCAGCACCCTTCAGCATTCAGATCACATTCGTCCGTGGCACAAGAGAGCGGGGCCGAAAGGATAACCCTGCTGTCCAAAACGAACAAAAAACTTCATTCTCGTGCACACAATCACCATATTCCAAAGAGTGATACAGTATTGGACCGGTATCAGCCAGTATTTCGGGGACTCTTTCCAGGACCGGAAAAGAATTCTTTCCAACCCCCTGTAAAGTATCCCCCTGCTGTCCGGCGCAACGGTTGAAACAAATACCGTATCAGTCCTCGAATATCTCGTATTCATCGCTCCTTCGTGAAGTCTCCAGGTATTTTTCCAGGTCTGCTATCAGTTCGTCGGCAGACTGGTACCGCATCGCGGGATCTTTCTCAATGCATTTTAAGATGATGGCATCAAGGCCGCCTGCTTCCGGATTGATCGCCGAAGGGCGTTGCGGTTCCTCCGATGTGATCCGTGAACTGACCCTCCCGATCTCGTCGCCTTCGAAGGGCACTCTGCCGGTCATAAGCTCAAAAAAGAGCGTACCGAGCTGGTAAATGTCGGTCCTCTGGTCGGTATCGCCAAAATTCTCGGGTGAGACCTGTTCGGGCGCAGCATAGGAGAGGGAGAAACCGGTGAGAGTAGGCGCGATCACCGCACCCATGACCTTGCTCATACCCCAGTCGGTGATC
Organism: Methanolinea sp. UBA477; assembly: GCA_002509485.1. GTDB lineage: Archaea > Halobacteriota > Methanomicrobia > Methanomicrobiales > Methanospirillaceae > SD8. The sequence goes on along the minus strand of DAWO01000087.1, from coordinate 14,383 downwards.
TTCGGTATTCCATCCGGTGTAACCAGGATATTCTGTGGCTTGATATCGCGGTGGATGATCCCCTTGCTGTGAGCAAATGCAAGTCCCCGGGCAATGCCAAGCACAATTTCCACTGCTATCCTTGGAGGCAGCGGACGGGGGAGTGCATTGAGCGTCCGGTTCACATACTCCATCTCGACATAGGGAACAGGGAGGATGTTCGCATCGGAGACCCTGACGATGTTTTGGTGGTTCAGTCCCTCCCAGGCCATGATCTCCTTCATGAAGGATTTTCCGGCGGTATCGTCAAAATTGATCGGTATTTTGAGGGCAACCTCTTCACCATTCTCCATCTTTCTCGCGAGAAACACCCTTGATATCCCGCCCGACCCGATGAAGCCGATATCATAATACCTGTCAGCGATCTCTGCCGGGAACAGGTCAGGAGTCCTGGTTGTGGTCGCCCGGGTCGTTGCGCTTCCAAAGGTCGTATCAGTCCCGGCACCCGGGTCCGGTATCTCTCCTGCCCTGACAGTTTTTCCAATCTGGATATCGTGCCAGCGCGAGGAGACTGCCGCAAGAAGCGAAGCGGAGATGCCCATTGCAAGCGGTACTCCCTGGAGGGAGCCCAGGCTCAAAAAGACCAGCAGACCGATGAAGGCGAAGAAGACTCCTGAAGCGGTATGGACCTTTACCGTCCACCGCAGCGGCCATGTCCGGACTGCTCCGACGATGAGTGCAAGGGAGGAGACGCAGAGGTAGAGCGTCAACAGGTTCATCAGGATCCACAAACCCGGGTCCCTCCCGACGAGGCCGAGACCAGGAGTGTTTGTCAGGTAGGTGAGGCTCATGAAGAGCCCTGTTGCAGAGAGCAGGTAGGCGGCAACACCAAGGATCCGGGTACGCCATGGCAGGACGCACCTGGATGCCTTTGCCGTCAGGAGATCCTGTGCGACCAGGATGCCGCAGAGAACAAGTGCCAGGATTATCCCCGCAACAGCACCACTACCGCCCCGGATATCTATCAGTCCGGGAGTAACATTCCAGGTCCCCTCCGGTGTTGGCGACGGTTTTACCGTGTATGTGCCGATAAAAGGCGGAACTGTTGGTATCGTGGTCGGAACAGCGGTTATCGGGATTGTGGTCGTACCGGTGATCGGCGTCGTCGTCGTCACGGTCGTCGGGATCGTTGTCGCTGTTGTCGTCGGGATCGTTGTCGTCACGGTCGTCGTCGGGATCGTTGTTGCAGTCGTTGTTGGTGACGTCGTCGGAATCGTTGTCGTCACCGTGGTCGTGGGTTTCGTTGTCGTCACCGTGGTGGTCGGAATCGTTGTTACGGCCGTCGTCGGTGGTGTGGCAGGGATAAGCGTTGCCTGGACACGCGTATCCTTTCCATCTTCCACGATCACTTCAGTGGTCCAGTCCTGGTACCCTTCATACGTGAGCAAAAGAGTGTGCGTGCCCACCGGGATGTCGGAGAACCTGGCCCCTCCACCCAGCCACGTCGTCCCGTAGTACACTCCGTCGATACTGACGGATGCACCCCTGGGATCGGAGATGACGGTGATCGATCCGCTCAGGAGCCGGAAGGTCGCAAGAATGGTGTGGTCGTCATATACAGGAGGAAATGGATATGCAGGCACCGGCCCTATCGATTTCTGATCCACGTAGACCGCCTGCAGGACATACCCTTCCCCTGCACTGATATAGAATACGGGGGTTGAACCAGCCTCAACTGGGATATCTCCGCTGGGCGTAATCGTTCCACCAGCTGTTGCCGAACTGCTGATGGTATAGAAATCTGCTGCACAGGCCTGGGCAGGAATAAGCATGAGAAGAATGATAATTATTGGAATGGAGTTTTTCCAGGTGGTTATTCTCATGACAATTCCGCAAAGAAAAATCTTTTAAAATCTAATCGGCATCAGGAAGAATCATCAGCAGACGGGCGCCGGCCGGCCCTTTTGCAAGCTCGATCATGTCACCGTCGTGGAGAAGCAGCGGCGTTCTTGGATGGAGCTGGCTTCCGTTCACAAACGTTCCACCCGTGCTTGCCCGATCCTCGATGAACCATTTTTTTCCTTCCTTTTTGAGTATCCCGTGCGGCCTCGATATTCGCGTGACTGAGCTGTATTCAGGAGATATGACAATGTCGTTCTCTTCGTCGTAACTGTCCTCACGGTCCGGATCGATGCGTCCGATCCTGACCTCCCGTTTTTCGAGGAGGAAGAATCTTCCGTCGTCAGGACCTCCGAGGATTATCACCATCGGTTTCTCACCACAGACTTCGTCTTCGATCTGGTCGCGCACGTCGTCTATCTTCTTTTTAAATTCGCTGTCCACGAGGTTTATCCGCATGTTCGAGAATATCCCGAGGTTCCTTACCACGGCTTCCATGGCGCCGGGAACGAGTGAATATTTCCATACGGGATGGACCCCTTTCGAGGTCTGCTGACCAAGACCCACTTCTTTCCGGATCAGGCCCACACCGATGAGTTTATCCAGGTGCTTCTTCGTATTCTCGTAGCTCGTGCTGATCTCTGAAGCGATGGTGCGGACATCCTTCGGTCTCTTTTCGAGCAGTTTCAATATCTTCAATCTCTGGCTGTTGGATAAAACCTCCAGGTAATCCGAGAGCTCGTTGAAATAGTCGGGAACATCTTCAAGGACGATCGTCCGTGATTCTTCCGAAAAATTATCGTCCATGTGTGAATCCCACCATGTATATTGAATCGGTTTCTGTCATCAAAAATATTCTGGGATCATCATGCGGCCTTTGTCCGGGGAAAACACTGTCTGATACCATACCGCTATCCCTGGAACCCTGGTCCGGCCGCTGGCAGCAGCACGGACGAACAAGAGCCGTTATGCCAGTGAATGGGGCAAGGGTTTGTATTCATCCTGTTCTGTACTGCTGCCGTGGCTTTTTATGGCAGAGACGTGAATGCATCTTGCATGCCCATGCTGAACAGGTCGCCTGCCACCGAAGAGGAAGCTATCTCTGTCCAGCTATCCCTCCGGCAACAGTGTGAAAACAGGAGCCCTATCGATGCCGGGTCGATACACATTGTTGCCGGAGCGGATGCAGCGTATGCCCGGGAGCAGGTATTTGGTGCACTGGTGTGCATCTCGTTTCCGGAGAGAAAGATCCTTGACCAGGCCGTGGGTCAGGCATCCATCACGTTCCCCTACATCCCTGGCCTTTTTGCATTCAGGGAACTGCCCGTTCTCGAAACCACTTTCCAGAATCTCAGGACGATACCGGATCTCCTGATAGCCGAGGGGCATGGGTACGCCCATCCACGCCGGTTCGGCCTTGCAAGCCACCTGGGCACCGTGCTGGGCGTCCCAACGATAGGTGTGGCAAAAAAACCGCTCACATGCGAGGTGCGTGTACCGGGCCCGGACAGGGGATCGGTGTCTGAGATCATCGATGAAAACGAGGTGATCGGTATGGCGGTGAGGTCAAAGCCGGGAACACGCCCTGTTTATGTGTCACGGGGTTTTGGCACCCGTCTTGACCTTGCCGTGGAGATCGTCCTCGGTCTTTCCGGGGACCACAGAATGCCGGAACCGCTTGTTCTGGCCGATCGGCTGGCCAGAAAGGCAAGAAGTGATTGGAAAGCAGGGAGATGATCCTCTCAACAGGTTTTTTTCGGGAGATACACGACACAGCTATCTCCCATGGAACAGCACGGATCCGAAAGACTGCTCCTTGAACGGCATGTAAAGAAGGAGTCTCTTATCCGGCATTGTCTTGCAACAGGTGCTGCCATGAAGAAGGTTGCCGGGGCTCTCGGCCAGGACGAGGACCTGTACGAAGCCATCGGAATCCTCCACGATATCGACTATGAAGGAGTCGACGGAGACGAAGGAGTGGCATGGCAGAGAAGGTGAACGAATCCTTCTCGAGAACGGTTACTGAGAGGAGGTCACGGAGGTGGTGAAGCGGCACAATGACATACTTTTTGGGAGGACGACCCAGCATTGCGGATGTCACGCTCCAGGCTGCAGACAACATATCAGGCCTGAACATCGCCTGCGCCCTGGTCAAGGGCGGATCAAATCTCCGATGTGACACCAGGGACTGTTCAAAAGAAGTTCAAAGAGAAGATATTAGCGGCTGGATGCCGTTGCGGGAAGGTGCGGGAGATCGGGGAATTCATGGATCTCGCCAGGATCTTCGAACTGGCTGTTGTTGCCATGCAAGAGATACGGGGCGAGATGGATCTCTCATTGTGAACCATCCATCATCTCAGGGGCAGTACCGTGCAAAAATTGAGAGAGATTATGCCTGTTCTTTGTTCTCATCCACTGAATCGGCCTTTGGGGGTCTTTCCGGCTTGACATAGGTTATGTAGAAGACCTCCAGGCCGGAATGCGTGGTCACGGCAGGAGAATACACGGTATCCATGGTCAGGCAGTGGACCGGGCAGACTTCGACGCACGAGTTGCAGACGATGCAGCGGAGGCGGTCTATGATCCAGGTCTTCTCTTCCTTGTTGACGCAGATTGCCTCGGAAGGACACTTTTTCATGCACATGCCGCACGAGATGCATGACGAGACATCAATCGTGACATGCCCCCGTGACAGGGGAGTTACCTTTCCGGGCACGAACGGATACCGGCGCGTGGCCGGTTTTCCGACAAATGATCGTATCGCGGTCTTCGCCATCTCAAAAAATGCCATTCGACTTCACCTCTCCATGCACCCGATACACGGGTCTATCGACAGGACAATAACCGGGACATCGGCCAGTTCACAACCCTGCAGCATCTTCACAAGCGGTGGAATGTTCGTCAGTGTCGGCGTCCGGATCCTGGATCGAGCCAGGTACTTTGTCCCGTTCCCTTTCACGTAATGCACCAGTTCTCCTCGGGGTTGTTCCGAACGGGAGAAATACTCGCCGTCCGGGTTGCCCTTCACCTTCACCTCGATCTCTCCGCCCGGGATCCGGTCAATCAACTGGCGGATGATCTCGATCGAAGAGAACAGTTCATTGACGCGGACCGCACAGCGGGCATAACAGTCTCCATCCTCTTCCACGACCGGGGAAAAATCGACTTCTCCATAAGCGGCATAACCGGTCATCCTGATATCGATCGGGACTCCGCTGCCCCGTCCTGTCGGTCCGACTGCCCCGCACACGTACGCGTCGTTCCTGGATAACACCCCGACACCACGGAGCCGTGAAGCAATCGAATCATCGTTGAGGAAGACATTGGCCATCTCCTTCAATCCCTTCTCGAATCCCTTGAGATCGCGTTCCATCTTCTTCAGGGTCTCCTGATCGATGTCTCTCCTCACACCCCCGACCTTGCAGCTTCCCTGGATGACTCGTCCGCCGGTGGTCTCTTCCATCACGTCGAGGACGAATTCACGGTGCTTCCAGGCATTCATGAAGAGGTTCTCAAAGCCCATTCCATCTGCGAAGAGGCCGAGCCAGAGGAGATGGGAATGGAGACGGGAATACTCGGACCAGATGGTCCGGAGGTAATGGGCCCTTTCAGGGACCTCCAGGCCCATCACCCGCTCGACACCCTGGCAGTAGGTCATACCATGGATAAAACTGCAGATTCCGCAGGTCCGTTCCGCGATATAGACATACTCGGGGAACTGGCGCTTTTCGACAAGGGTTTCAAGACCCCTGTGTACGTAGCCTATGGAGGGGATCACATCGACGACGGTCTCGTCCTCGAGGACGAGGTCAAGATGGATGGGTTCGGGAAGCACGGGGTGCTGGGGACCAAACGGCATCACTATCTGTCTTGACATGGTCCCTCCCCCTTGAATGATGTGTTTCTGAACGGATAGGGAACCGTTGTGCGTATCAGGTTGCCCTTGAAATCGATGTTCATTCCCCGGACATGCACGCCAAAGAGGTCGTGCATCTCGTTTTCGTAAATGAAGGCACCCCAGTATATCCCCGAAATGCTCGGAATGTCGGCGTCCGGGGGGATGATGATCCGGATGTTTTCGAACCGCAGGTCCAGTTCGAACGAATAGCTGATCTCGAACTCCTCGCCTGCCCTGGTGCAGCTCACGTTGACAAGGCGGTACCCCTTGTTCCTGAAGTCCTCGACCTCACCGATGAGATGAGCAGTGTCTATCACTCGCAGCTCCTGGTTCTCGGGCTTCATCTCTCACCTCCGCCAGGGGATCTCCCCTGTTTTATCTGTCTCGCTCTTTCTTTCATCTGGATTCGTTTCTCTTCGAGTATTTCAAGTGATTTTACAATTCCGTCAATTATCGACTCTGGACGGGCCGCACACCCGGGGACATACACGTCCACCGGGATCAGCTGGTCGATACCGCCCGACATGTTGTAACATTCCCGGAATATTCCACCGGATGTTGCACAGATGCCGACTGCGACCACCACCTTCGGCTCGGGTATCTGCTCGTAGATGTTCCTGATCACTTCCCTGTTCTGTTCGTTCACGCCTCCGGTAACGACAAAGACATCGGCATGTTTCGGGTTTCCCGTGTTGATGATCCCGAACCGCTCTACATCATACAATGGCGTGAGACATGCAAGGACTTCGATGTCGCAGCCGTTGCAGCTCGAGGCATCGTAATGGAGCAACCATGGTGACTTTTTCAGGAATGTCATCAGACAAGCACCCCCGCAAGGTAGTACAGGACCCCGAGGTTCACGAGACCCATCATCCCTGCCACAATCCAGGAGCTCTTCAGGGTAAACTGCCATTTTACCCGCGAGAAGGTGTTGTCAATCAGAATTTCAAGCAGGTAGGCGATAATGATCGCCACGATGGCTATCACCGGATTGAATGCGAAGAACAGGTATACGAAACCCAGGAGGAAGACGTTCTCGTACCAGTGTGCGATCTCTATCCTGGCAAGGTTCGGCCCGGTGAATTCTGTGGTCACCCCCTTGACCAGTTCCTGGTGGGCATGGTGCGACGTGGAGAGATCGAATGGTGATTTCCGGAGCTTTATGGTAAAGACCATGAGAAAACCGATGAAGACCCCCGGCAGATACAGGATGAGAGGCAGTTCTGACGCCGCTATCTCGTTGACAAAGAAGCTCTTCGTGACCATGTACATCCCGACTGCAGAGAGGATTATCATCGGTTCGTATGCGATGATCTGTATCAGTTCACGCTCGGCCCCGACAAAGCTGTACGGGGAGTACGACGCATATGCTCCAAGTACCAGGAAGATATGTGCCAGCGTGAATGCAAATATCACCAGAAGCAGGTCCCCTCCGGCAAAGAAGAGCGCCCCGCTTACCACGATGAAGACGATGTAACTCAGTATGTAGTAGTTCTGGCTGCTCGTGACAACGAGGTTCTCTTTTTCGAGCAGTTTGCCGACATCGTAGAATGGCTGGAGTATGGGCGGCCCCACCCTTCCCTGCATGCGTGCGGTCAGTTTCCGGTCGATCCCGGAAACGAGCCCGCCGATTACCGGTGCCAGCAGGAGGAAGAGTATCGCGTTTGTAAGGGAGATCACAGGACCACCCCCGTAAGAAGGACCCCTGCAAGGAGAATGAGTCCGAAACAGAGCGCGGTCCCGGCCATGAGAAGGCGTTTTTCTCCAAAGTACTCCTCGAAGTAATAGTTCGAGAGTTCCGTCTCCCGTGTAATACCCATCGACCCCTGGAACCTCATGTCAGTTGTTGTCGGTCTACCACCCATGTATGCAGGGACATGTTTTACGCCGTCCCTGTAAAGAAGCAGCGAAAACGGCATCAGCATCAGGAGGAAGATCATCATCGCCATGATCATGATATTGTCCTGCGAGAGCCGTGCGGTCTGGCCGTACACGCTCATGACAAAGGGCTCGATCAGGGCGGATGATATCAGCGGGAAGATCAGGCAGACGATCACCGTCAGTGCGGTAAGCAGGTAGAGCACGAACCATTTCTCCTTCTTGACCGTGTCCTCCACCTTCTCCCCTGATGGGATGACCGAGATGATCTTTCCCATCCACTTGGACCAGAACAGCACCGTTATCGATCCGCCGAAGGCCAGTATCGCAACGAAGATAAGCCCGAACTGGGCTTCGATAAATGCCTCGATGGCGGCCCATTTTGATATGAGCATGCCGAACGGGGCAAGGAACATGCCTGCAATCCCGATGAACATCATCACGGCAATCTTTGGCATCCGGACGATAAGACCCGACATGTCCTCGATATCCCTGCTGCCTATCCTGTGCTCGACAGTTCCGACGCAGAGGAAGAGGAGCGACTTCGCAATGGCATGGAATATGATGAGCATGATGGCCGCCCAGACCAGTTTATATGTTCCCACTCCCGCACAGGCGACTATGAGCCCGAGGTTGGCGATTGTCGAATATGCGAGGACCTTTTTTGCATTGCTCTGCGAAATGGCGATTGCGGATGCGAGGAGGAAGGTGAAGCCGCCTACCAGCCCGATGATCAGGCCCTCCATCGTCCCGGTATAGACGGGGGCGAACCTGACGATGATATAGACCCCTGCCTTCACCATCGTGCTGGAATGGAGCAGCGCCGATACCGGTGTCGGCGCAACCATGGCACCGACAAGCCACGAGGAGAAGGGCATGAGCGCCGCTTTTGTGATTCCGGCAAAGCCGATAAGAACGGCCGGGACAAGTGCGATGGCATAACCTGACGTGAGGAGCTGCTCAATCCCGAGGAACTGGCCTGACGGGTCAACATACAGGAGATAGAAAAGAGCGCCGGCAAACGCTACTCCGCCCAAAAGGTTCATCTCCAGGGCAAGGAATGCATTCTTTGTCGCCTCTTTTGTCTGGGAATAACCGATCAGGATGAAGGAACACAGTGTGGTTATCTCCCAGAAGAAGAAGACCCAGAGGAGATTGTTGGAAAATACAAGGCCGAACATGGCTGAAAGGAATACAAAAAACATGAAAAAGAAGAGTCGCCGCCTGTCCGTTATCTCTGCATGGTGAGCATGATAGGTCTGCATGTATCTGAGAGCATACACGCAGATGAGGGTTCCGATAATCCCGATGATCATCGCCATGATGAGGGAGAACTGGTCTATAAAAAGGTTGAATTCCGGATGGATCCCCATGACGAATACGGATTCGACGTAAATCAGGAGCACGGACTGGATGATGATCAAAAGTACGGCCAGGTATCTCCTGCATCGTATGCCTACATAGAGGATATAGAGGGCGATGAACAGTTCCAAAACAAACATTATCTGGCTTGCAGGCTCGAAAGGAACCGAGAATAGTTGCAGGCCCGATTGAAAATACATGAAAAAGGCATATAGTGTCCCTGCCCCGATAAGCAGGGCAGCTATTTTCACAACCGCATCGCGGAGTGTCTCATTCGCGATAAAAAGCAACAGGACCGCCGCAATTGCAGGGAATATAATCAGGAACGGTAACTCTATCATGCAGAAACCTCACAGAGTGATTAGACCGTCTTTCATTATTAATCATACTAAATGGCAGCGAATCACTGGCTGTTGCCAGGTATGATTATTTTCATCGTGTTGCCAGGTATGATTATTTTCATCGGCTCGATTGATTCCAAAAAAATACCAGAAACCGGAGCATAGCCTTAAATACTGAAAGGTGCTATTCAGCCGTACTTATCCGGCAAACGGTGGTTTGGGAGATGCCTGAAGTATCAAAGACAGAGATTGGGAGGCGGTTTTTTAAGCTTCAGAGGGAGAAGAACGTCGAAGGGGCCATTGATAAGATCAGGAAGACTCTGGGCCCTGACTGGAAACTCTATACCCAGGGAGATTACGAGGCCCTGAAACATATCATCGGCGAGGTCTGGATCTACATCGATCGGGAGAAATGGGAGGCCATCTCTTTTACCAAGCTGGCCGGTGGCGATCTCCGTGAACTCATCCACCTGGGAAGGCAGGCGATTGACCGTAGCATCGATTCACATACGGCGGTTGAAAAAGGCTCGGAGATACTCCTGAGGACCACGTAAATTTTTGCTTTGCACATCTGGATGGCAAATATTTATCCTCTTTCAGGATCATTCCTACATTTGCCGGAATCCGAACGATATGTCGTTCGTATCAGGAGATAACACGAATTTTAAAAAGAGGTAATGGGTGATGCTTGATTGAGATCATACAAACGGACAAAGCAGTTGCTTCGAACGATGCATTCGGTCAGGAACGGGCATACCGAACATGAAGAGCCCGGCCTCATCGAGATATATGAAAGGATAGCGCAAAAATCCGACAGACCACACTGATACCTGGCGATTGGATCTTCCAGGGCGATACCTGGCCAGTGCCAGTAGGCACCAGGTGTCCTTTATCATTCTGCAGTTTCCTGTATCATTCTGCAGGTTGAGTAGTCCGCTTCTTCTGCAGTATCCGCTTTACCTTCTTGAGACGGTACAGGTCTTCCCGCTCCCGCTCCTCTATGGTGATCTTGATATACTTGGCCTGGCGTTTCAGTTCAGGGATAAGGACCTGTTCGAGCGCATTCACACGTCTCCGGTTCATCTGGATCTCTTCCCCGAGGCGCCGGAGGGCAGTCTCGGTCTCGGCCAGGGCGATGATCAGATCGATCTCGCTCTCGAACTTCTCTGTGGCTTCGTCAATCCGGCCGCTCACCCCGATCGGGCTGTAGCCCCTGTCCATGACCGTCAACGAAAACCGCTCCCGTTCGATTATCGGTACCGGAACTCCCATCACGTTCTTTCCCCTGATATCAAGCGCGATGTGGCGCTTGGTCGCAAACGATGCTGACTTCAGGGTGACCGGATCGTCGACTGCCTGGGCGATGAGAAGCGACCTGTACGCACTGTCGGCAATACGCTCCAGTCTCTCTCTCGAATCAGAGACCGATTCCATGATCCGGAAAAATTCCTGTATCAGGGCATCCATCTTCTCACGGAGAAGGTCCCGGCCCTGCTCCGCGAGCTTGATCTGGGCCCGTTTCCTGATCATCTCCATGCGGGTCGGGTTCACCTGCTCCATGACGATCAGCCTGCCCTGTATGCAGGGTGATATCTCTTTATGTATTCCACTTTTATCCGCTTCAACTCATCTTCCGGCAGGGATGCCATGAGGTCCCACCCGAGTGCGAGTGTCTGCTCTATCGACCGGTTCTCGTCACCCTGCGAGATGAACCTGCGTTCGAACTGGTCTGCGAACGATAGATACTTCTTATCCAGCTCGGTGAGGGCTTCCTCGCCGACGATCGCAACAAGCCTCCGGAGATCCCTTCCGTACGCATAGGAGGCGTAGAGCTGATCTGCGACGTTCCTGTGGTCTTCCCGTGTCTTTCCCGGACCAATGCCGAGGTTCATAAGACGCGAGAGGCAGGGAAGGGAATCAATCGGTGGCTGGGCACCCCGCCGGAAGAGATCCCTCGAGAGGACGATCTGGCCCTCCGTGATGTAACCGGTAAGATCGGGGACCGGATGCGTGATATCGTCATCAGGCATCGTCAAGATCGGGATCTGCGTGATAGACCCGGTCTTTCCCTTGATCCTCCCTGCACGCTCATAAATGGAGGCAAGGTCCGTGTACATGTACCCCGGGTATCCCCTTCTTCCCGGGACCTCCTCCCTGGCAGTCGAGATCTCCCGCAATGCCTCGCAGTAATTGGTCATATCGGTAAGGATGACAAGCACGTGGAGGTTGTGGGTGAACGCCAGGTACTCTGCGACAGAGAGCGCACATCTCGGTGTTGCGATTCGTTCGATGGTCGGGTCATCGGCAAGGTTCAGGAAGAATACCACGCGTTCAAGGGCGCCGGTACGCTCGAAATCGTTCATGAAGAAGGAGGCTTCCTTGTACGTGATGCCCATGGCCACGAAGACGACGGCGAACTGTTCACCTTCTCCAAGCACCCTGCTCTGTCGTGCGATCTGGGCTGCAAGCTGGTTGGCAGGAAGACCGGATCCTGAAAAGATGGGGAGTTTCTGACCCCGCACGAGGGTATTGAGCGCATCGATTGCAGAGACGCCCGTCTGGATGAAGTCCGAGGGTTTGTCGCGGGCATAGGGGTTTATGGCCGTACCAGCGATGTCCACGGTATCTTCGGGGATGATGTTGGGACGGCCGTCACGCGGGAGTCCGACACCATTGAAGATCCGTCCCAGCATATCGATGGAGACGTCGATCTGTGCCGCCTCGCCGGTAAACCGGATATTTGTCACCGAGTTGTCGACCCCGCTTGTACCCTCGAATACCTGGACAACCGCCATCTCCCGTGATATGTCGAGGACCTGTCCGGTCCGGATCTCCCCGTCAGGAAGAGTAATGCGTGCCGTCTCCCCATACGATACGCCGATCGGGTTTTGCACGAACATGATGGGACCGGAGACGTAGTTTATCGTCCGGTAGTCCCTGCTCATCAGCGGGTCGGATCTCATCGCTCGGCCTCCAGTGCATCAATAGATGTCTTGATCCTCTCTGCGAGAGCCTGTATCTCACCGGCAGATCCGAGTTCCTTCATGCGTGCGATCTCGGAACGAAGGGGAAGTAATGAGACCTGTTTCAATCCGACACCCCGTTCTATTGCATTGTTCATGGCCGAGTCATAGCTCTGGATTGCCTTCAACATCCAGTACTGCCTATCAAGCGGGCAGAACGAATCCGTGTCGCTGTAGGCGCTCTGCTGGAGAAAATCCTCCCTGATCATGCGAGTCACCTCGAGGATGGCTTTTTCGCTCTCGGGAAGAGCGTCAGGGCCCACGAGCTGTACAATCTCCTGGAGTTCGACCTCCTTCTGCAACAGATACATCATGCGGTTACGGAGTTCTTCCCAGTCAGGCCCCAGATTCTCCAGGTACCAGTCGTTTAAGCTGTCGATATACAGCGAATAACTCTTTATCCAGTTGACAGACGGGAAATGCCTCCTGTATGCAAGGTTCGTATCGAGTGCCCAGAAGGTCCCGGTTATCCGAAGCGTGTTCTGGGTGATAGGTTCGGAGAAGTCTCCACCAGGGGGAGACACTGCTCCAACGATGGTGACCGACCCGACGCGGTCACCGGAACCGATGCAGTCCACCAGTCCGGCCCTCTCATAGAATGCTGCAAGCCGGGTGGCAAGATATGCAGGGTATCCCTCTTCACCAGGCATCTCCTCGAGCCTCCCGGACACCTCGCGCAATGCCTCTCCCCAGCGCGAGGTGGAATCAGCCATGAGCGCCACGTCATAGCCCATGTCCCGGTAGTACTCCCCCATGGTGATACCGGTGTAGATGGAAGCCTCACGGGCAGCGACAGGCATGTTCGAGGTATTTGCGACGAGTATGGTGCGCTCCATGAGCGGAAGGCCTGTTCGCGGGTCGACCAGTTCGGGGAATTCGCTCAAGACGTCGGTCATCTCGTTGCCCCTCTCGCCACAGCCGATATAGACGATGATCTGTGCATCGGACCATTTCGCAAGTGTCTGCTCGGATACGGTCTTTCCCGTGCCGAACCCGCCGGGAATCATCGCCGTGCCGCCCTTCGTGAGAGGGAAGAGACTGTCAAAGATCCTCTGCCCGGTCAGGAGGGGGACTGTCGGATCGAGTTTTTTCCGGTACGGCCTTCCCTTCCGTACCGGCCACTTCTGCATGAGGGTGACCGGCCCGGTCCCCTCGAGGTGACAGACCGGTTCCTGTACCGTATAATCGCCGGCCTCGATCCCGGATACCACTGATTCCGGCACGTCCGGAGGGACCATGATCTTATGCGTGATATGGTACTCCTGCACCGTTCCGAGAACATCACCGCCTGCTACGCGGTCGCCCTTCTTAACCGATGGCAAAAACGCCCATTTCTTCGATCGATCAAGTCCGGCTACGTCGATCCCGCGGGATATGAAACTCCCGCTCTTCTCCACGAGTACCGGCAGAGGCCTCTGGACACCATCGTAAATGGAAGATATGAGACCCGGCCCCAGTTCCACGGAGAGAGGAAGCCCGGTATTGTCAACGGGCTCACCGATACGAAGACCGGTCGTATCCTCGTACACCTGGATAACCGCCTGGTTGCCTTCGAGGCGTATTATCTCACCGCTCAGGGCCTCTTCGCCCACTTTCACCACGTCGTACATCTTCGAACCCCTCATCGCGTCCGCAATCACGACGGGGCCCGAGATACGTGCGATTGTCCCTTTCACCATTTTTATCGCCTCAACACAATATTATACCCGATAGCTCTCCGGAGAAGCCTCTCGACATAGCTCACTCCACCGACCCCTCTCTTCTGAATCGGTATCGGTATGATGATGGGCCGGTACGTCTTTTCGATCTTGCTCATCAGTTTGTCGTCAAGTACCTGCATGTAATCCTCGTTCACGGCGATTATTCCGGTATCGTCCCGGAACAGGAGATCGGGAATGATCTTTCGCGCACCTTCCGGCCCATCCACCTCGATCACTTCAACCCCGGCAAGACGGAATCCTGCTGCGGTATCGGGATCGGTAACGACGGTGAATTTATACATG
>DAWO01000059.1 GCA_002509485.1 Methanolinea sp. UBA477 | reverse complement strand
AGAGCTGCAGTGATCATGAAGAGCAGGGGGTTGATCTCCATCGAGACTGCAGTTATGGCCATGAGCGGAATCATGATCGATGCAATAGCGGTATTGGATACCACTTCGTTCAGGTACGTGATGAGGAGGCTGATTGTGAGGATGATGAGAATGGGGGGAAGAACTTCGAGAACGGTCAGGTGCCTGGCAATGATATCTGCAAGTCCGCTCATGATGAAGGCCTCGGAAAGGCAGATCCCGCCACCAAAGAGGATCAGGATACCCCAGGGTATGGTCTTTGCAGTATCCCAGTCGAGCGTGTATACGCCGGATTGACTGTCTGCGGGGATGATGAACAGGAGGACTGCTCCGGCAATCGCGATAGCCGGATCGGTGATAGCCGGGATAAAGGTGTTGATCCCCGGGATAACCAGTTCACCAATAACTTTGGGAGTCCTGAAGATCCAGGCGAGTGCAACGCCGCAGAATACAAGGAGCGTCCATTTTTCACCACCTTTCAGTCCCCCAAGCGCAGATAATTCTCCCCTGATAATCTCGCCTCCCTGTGAGATAATCCGGGGGAGTTTCCGGAATGCTACCATGGTTAGCCAGGCCCAGGCCAAAATAAGGAATATGATGGAGAACGGAATCGCAAAGACCATCCAGGAGAAGAAATCAATTGTGGGTGCCTGGGGAAAGAGAGTCTCGAGCTGGGCCAGGAGTATCCCGTTCGGGGGCGTCCCGATGAGTGTGGCCATACCGCCAATAGTGCCCGCAAAGGCCACGGCGAGAAGCAGGCAGGTTGCAAAACCGCGCTCCTCATCGGTATCACACGTGTTGTCTTCCGTGCATGGCATCAGTGTCGAGACGATGGCAAATGCTATGGGGATCATCATCATCGCCGACGCGGTATTGGATATCCACATCGAGAGGAATGCAGTCGCGACCATGAACCCGAAGATGAGCCTCTTCGAGCTTGTGCCGGTACGGCATATGATCTGGAGGGCAATCCGCCTGTGCAGGTTCCATCGCTGCATCGCCGCGGCAATGAGAAAGCCTCCCATGAAAAGGAAGACTGTCTGGTCAGCATAGGATGCCGCGGCCAGGTGAGGGTCCAGAACACCGAGAAGGGGAAAGAGAAAGAGGGGGAGCAGTGCCGTGGCATATATCGGGATAGGTTCGGTGACCCACCAGATAACCATGAGAGCCGTTACCGCAGCGGTATAGCGCGCAGCAGGGGCCATAACAGTCGGATCAACCGGAATGGCGACTATGACGAGGAACAGTACCAGTCCCGCCAGCAACCCGGCTCTCTCTTTCAACATGCTACATCCGGCCCGGACCCAATCTCCCATCCCGTCAAAATACTCACAGGTTTATGAACCGGGCATCCATTGTGCGCATATCGACGGTTGCAACGGTCGCATCTCCCGTGAGATACCCGCATATCTCTCCAGGGTTCAATACCAGTGTCTCTCCAGTTCGAAAGAGGGCTTTTTTGTGGGTATGCCCGTGCACCACCAGGTCAAAGAGACCGCTTTCGATGAGGTCTGCAAGGATCTTCTGCTCATGCCCGTGTATGAGAGCCACTCTCCTGCCGTCCTCGCAGCGATCAACAAAATTCCCCTGGATCTCCACTGTTCCGGCCTCATTGCACTTGCCGGTGAGCATTGCCCTGTCACCATCATTGTTGCCAAACACACCGATGACCCGGGAGTCGCATTTTGTCAGTGCGGGTATGGTGAACGGGGAGATGAAATCTCCGGTATGCAGGACAAGATCAACGGAACATTCGTTCAT
This sequence comes from Methanolinea sp. UBA477, assembly GCA_002509485.1. GTDB lineage: Archaea > Halobacteriota > Methanomicrobia > Methanomicrobiales > Methanospirillaceae > SD8. Next base: position 1,761 of record DAWO01000059.1, on the reverse strand, counting down.
CTCGTGGACTGCCTTATCCAGATTCGGCAGATGATCATGAGAATCCCCCATAATTCCAAGCAGCATAAATCCTTTGCCTCAAGAGTCTCTTCGAGATAAAAAGGGAAAAATTTAATCCCTCTTTACCCCGATCCCCTTCTGAAATGGGATCTTCAGTGCCAGGAGATCGGGGGGAGTAATTCTTTTCATGAACAGGAAGGAGAATGGAGAATCAGACCTGCTGGAAGAAATGAACAGGAGCATTCGTAGTGACGTCTGCCTGGAGAGGGAGAATCTCCTCCGGAGAATCGTTGTTCTGCTCTTCACTTCCTCAATTTTTCCGCCCAGTTTCGTTCGGGCAGACGGAATCGATCTGCTTTTGCTGGCATTACGAGATCCGGAACCAACGGTCAGGCTCCTGGCGGCACATGCCCTGACACGGCTGGCCGAACTGGGGTACAGGGGCCAGGTGAAGGGTGCCGGTGCAGAAAACGAGTTGTTGCGGATGCAAAACGATCCGTACATGCCTCTCCGGAAATTTGCAGAAAGATGCCTTTCCACCATCCAGGAACCTGATGAATAGTACCGGTGTGCGGAAAATATATATAATTCCACGAATATCACCGGATGCGGAGAAAAAGTGATGTCAAGCAGGATTGAGAGAGAACTTTTCGCAACCCAGATCCACTATCTCTTGGGGGATGATGATGAAGACCGCCTCTCTGCCATTGAAGCGCTCGTGACACGTACCTGGGACCCGGCATGGGACCCCGACGAGCTTATCGGCCAGGACGGGCTCCCCGCCATCTTGACATGTCTTGATGACAAGGACCCGCGGGTCCGGAGTGCTGCAGCCGAGCTCCTGAAGGCAATGAGCGAGCATGGTGAGGGAGAATCCGTGGTGCTTGCGGATGCACTTCCTTCACTCGCACGGCACACTCACGACGATGATGATATCGTCAGGAGAAAGGTCAACGAGGTGCTGACCCTTCTGAAAACACAGGGATGTTTCTGATCCGGCTGCCATCATCGCTCAAATGGCGAATGCATCCCTGTGCGATTGAAATAGTATGCCTCCTCGCTGTTTTGTGTGGGGTGACTGAATCGACATACCAATTCAGTCACTCAGAACCGCCGCCGGGGCGTCCTCACAGAACTCATACCCGATTGCTCAAATTTTGACTGTGAATCAGCCTCGCGGTGTTTTCGGGGGGCGGCGGCGCGGGCATCGCACGTGGGGGTGTGGGAGCGGATGGCCCCCACACAGTGTATCCGTTTCATCAATCTTACCCGCACCAGGGAGCGAAGAGCCAATACTGTTCATTCTGTCCCTGAGATGCGATCGTCACTTATCCCGGCGGCCGGCATTCTGCGACATGCTTATAAACTGGAACACCCACCCATTCCTTAACCGATGAGGTGGTTCGTTGGAAAGGATATTGCGAATACTGGCTGTTGCCGGAGTCATACCTGTTCTCTGTTTCTCTCCCCTTGTGGCAGGAGAGGTCAGCGGGGGTGATTCGGGCTATTTCCACGTTGATTCGGTTCCAAGAGGAGCAGATATCTATTTTGACGGTGCCTATGCCGGTGAGACCCCGCTTGCCATTCCAGTCGGTACCACCGGATCCGGGTCACATACCATCGGTGTTACGGCTCCGGGGTACGACCCCTGGATCCAGACCTATTCCTACACCCCGGGCCCCGGGCAGACCGTGTATGTGAGGGCGACCATGGTAGTCAGCAAGCAGACAGGTTCGGTCTCTGTCAGCTCGTCGCCGGATG
>DAWO01000011.1 GCA_002509485.1 Methanolinea sp. UBA477 | reverse complement strand
AGAGCTGCAGTGATCATGAAGAGCATGGGGTTGATCTCCATCGAGACTGCAGTAATGGCCATGAGCGGAATCATGATCGATGCAATAGCGGTATTGGATACCACTTCGTTCAGGTACGTGATGAGGAGGCTGATTGCGAGGATGATGAGAATGGGGGGAAGGACTTCGAGAACGGTCAGGTGCCTTGCAATGATGTCTGCAAGTCCGCTCATGATGAAGGCCTCGGAAAGGCAGATTCCGCCACCAAAGAGGATCAGGATACCCCAGGGTATGGTCTTTGCAGTATCCCAGTCGAGCGTGTACATACCGGATTGACTGTCTGCGGGAATGATGAACAGGAGGACTGCTCCGGCAATCGCGATAGCCGGATCGGTGATAGCCGGGAGAAATGTGTTGATCCCCGGGATAACCAGTTCACCAATAACTTTGGGAGTCCTGAAGATCCAGGCGAGTGCAACGCCGCAGAATACAAGGAGCGTCCATTTTTCACCACCTTTCAGTCCCCCAAGCGCAGATAGTTCTCCCCTGATAATCTCGCCTCCCTGCGAGATAACCCGGGGGAGTTTCCGGAATGCTACCATGGTGAGCCAGGCCCAGGCCAAAATAAGGAATATGGTGGAGAACGGGATCGCAAAGACCATCCAGGAGAAGAAATCAATTGTGGGTGCCTGGGGAAAGAGAGTCTCGAGCTGGGCCAGAAGGATGCCGTTTGGGGGCGTCCCGATAAGTGTGGCCATACCGCCAATAGTGCCCGCAAAGGCCACGGCGAGAAGCAGGCAGGTTGCAAAACCGCGCTCCTCGTCGGTATCACACGTGTTGTCCCCTGTACATGGCATCAGTGTCGAGACGATGGCAAATGCTATGGGTATCATCATCATCGCCGACGCGGTATTGGATATCCACATCGAGAGGAATGCGGTCGCGACCATGAATCCGAAGATGAGCCTCTTCGAGCTTGTTCCGGTACGGCATATGATCTGGAGGGCAATTCGCCTGTGCAGGTTCCACCGCTGCATCGCCGCGGCAATGAGAAAGCCTCCCATGAAAAGGAAGACTGTCTGGTCAGCATAGGATGCCGCGGCCAGGTGAGGGTCCAGAACACCGAGAAGGGGAAAGAGAAAGAGGGGGAGCAGTGCCGTGGCATATATCGGGATAGGTTCGGTGACCCACCAGATAACCATGAGAGCCGTTACCGCAGCGGTATAGCGCGCAGCAGGGGCCATAACGGTCGGATCAACCGGAATGGCGACTATGACGAGGAACAGTACCAGTCCCGCCAGCAACCCGGCTCTCTCTTTCAACATGCTACATCCAGCCCGGACCCAATCTCCCATCCCGTCAAAATACTCACAGGTTTATGAACCGGGCATCCATTGTGCGCATATCGACGGTTGCAACGGTCGCATCTCCCGTGAGATACCCGCATATCTCTCCGGGGTTCAATACCAGTGTCTCTCCAGTTCGAAAGAGGGCTTTTTTGTGGGTATGCCCGTGAACCACCAGGTCAAAGAGACCGCTTTCGATGAGGTCTGCAAGGATCTTCTGTTCATGCCCGTGTATGAGAGCCACTCTCCTGCCGTCCTCGCAGAGATCAACAAAATTCCCCTGTATCTCCACTGTTCCGGATTCGTTGCACTTGCCGGTGAGCATTGCCCTGTCACCATCGTTATTGCCAAATACACCGATGACCCGGGTGTCGCATTTTGCCAGTGCGGGTATGGTGAACGGGGAGATGAAATCTCCGGTGTGCAGGACAAGATCAACGGAACATTCGTTCATCTCGTGGACTCCCTTATCCAGATTCGGCAGATGATCATGAGAATCCCCCATAATTCCAAGCAGCATAACCCTTTGCCTCAGGAGTCCTTTTGAGATAAAAGGGGAAAAATTTAATCCCTCTTTACCCCGATCCCCTTCTGGATACGGATCTTTCATGGGTGGGGGAACCCCGGGAGGAATTTTTTCATGAACAGGATGGAGAATGGAGAATCAGACCTGCTGGAAAGAATGAACAGGAGCATTCGGAGTGACGTCTGCCTGGAGAGGGAGAATCTCCTCCGGAGAATCGTTGTTCTGCTCTTCACTTCCTCAATTTTTCCGCCCCGTTTCGTTCGGGCAGACGGAATCGATCTGCTGTTGCTGGCATTACGAGACCCGGAACCAACGGTCAGGCTCCTGGCGGCACATGCGCTGACACGGCTGGCCGAACTGGGATACAGGGGCCAGGTGAAGGGTGCCGGTGCAGAAAACGAGTTGTTGCGGATGCGAAACGATCCGTACATGCCACTCCGGAAATTTGCAGAAAGATGCCTCTCCACCATCCGGGAACCTGATGAATAGTACCGGTGTGCGGAAAATATATATAATTCCACGAATATCACCGGATGCGGAGAAACAGTGATGTCAAGCAGGATTGAGAGAGAACTTTTCGCAACCCAGATCCTCTATCTCGTGGGGGATGATGATGACGACCGCCTCTCTGCCATCGAAGCGCTCGTGACACGTACCTGGGACCCGGCATGGGACCCGGACGAGCTTATCGGCCAGGACGGGCTCCCCGCCATCGTGACATGTCTCGATGATAAGGACCCGCGGGTCCGGAGTGCTGCCGCCGAGCTCCTGAAGGCAATAAGCGAGCATGGTGAAGGAGATGCTGTCGTGCTTGCCGATGCGCTTCCATCACTCGCACGGCACACTCACGACGATGATGATATCGTCAGGAGAAAGGTCAACGAAGTGCTGGCCCTTCTCAAAACACAGGGATGTTTCTGATCCGGCTGCCGTTCCCTTTCATGTGGCGAATGCGCCTGGGCGATTGAAATAGTATGCCTCCTCGCTGTTTTGAGTGGGGAGACTGAATCGAATTGTTGTCTGCATACCAGTTCAGTAACTCACAACCGCCGCAGGGGCGCCCTCACATAACTCATACCCAGTTGCTCAAATTATGACTGTGAATCAGCCTCGCGATAGTTTTTCGGGAGGCGGCGCGGGCATCGCACAGGGGGGTGTGAGGGCGGAAAAGCCCCCACAAAATGTATCCGGTTCATCAATCTTCCTTGCACCAGGTAGCGAAGAGCCAATACTGTTCATTCTGTCCCGGAGATGAGATCGTCGCATATCCCGGTGGCCGGCATTCTGCGACATGCTTATAAACTGGAACACCCTCCCATTCCTTAACCGATGAGGTGGTTCGTTGGAAGGGATATTGCGAATCCTGGCTGTTGCCGGAGTCATAACTGTTCTCTGTTTCTCTCCCCTTGTGGCAGGAGAGGTCAGCGGGGCTGATCCGGGCTATTTCCACGTTGATTCGGTTCCAAGAGGAGCAGATATCTATTTTGACGGCGCCTATGCCGGTGAGACCCCACTTGCCATTCCTGTCGGTACCACCGCATCCGGGTCACATACCATCGGTGTTACAGCTCCGGGGTACGACCCCTGGATTCAGACCTATTCCTACACCCCGGGCCCCGGGCAGACCGTGTACGTGAGGGCGACCATGGTAATCAGCAAGCAGACAGGTTCAGTCTC
>DAWO01000151.1 GCA_002509485.1 Methanolinea sp. UBA477 | reverse complement strand
TCCGCTGGTCTTGGACTCATCACATTACAGTAGGGCATGAGAAATATATATAAACTTGGGATGGAACATTCTTTCCTGTCAATCCACCGCCGGGGTGCCTGTCATTACCCGCGGTTCCCGGACAGGGCACTCCCCGATCCCTCCCGAATCAGGATAATTCTTTAAACTCGTACGCCGAAAATTTTCAACTGCATCTTACATGTGCCGATGAACGGGCAGCAAGGAGATGGTGCACTGACCAACAAGAAGCCAGTTTCGGGTGGACAGGGTGAAGAGATCATCAGGGTACGCCTTCCCAACAAGCGGAACCGCGAGATCTTCGCCCAGGCCCAGCTCATGATGGGGGCCAACCATATCCGGGTGAAATGTTTCGACGGGGTTACCCGTATGGGCCGGATAAAGGGAACGATCAAGAAGAGAGTCTGGATCAGGGAAGGAGATATCCTCATCGTGATCCCCTGGAGCTTCCAGGACGACAAGTGTGACATCATCTACCGGTATACCGGTCCCCAGGTGGAGTGGCTGCGGAAAAACGGGTATCTGTGAGATTTTTTAGAGGGAAAGTATCTCAATTTCGAATTCTTTTATCACTAATTCGGTAGTGCCTGTAGTATCAAGTAGGTACCTTCGATGATAAGGCTCACTTAATCCGTATTCGGTCAAATGCAAATCAGGCCTTTCGAAATAATTTCTCCATGCTACATTGTAGTTATTATCGGGATCTGCATTGTATTCGAGTATAACAGATTCACCCGAAATATCGATTGGCTGATATAGTCTATTATCTTCTATTAATTTCATCCGAACTGTTCCAATGCCTGTTTGAGCAAGAGAATCTGAAGTTTTATTTATGAATGAAAAAATGTAGGTATTTTTTTGATTAGTTTGATCAAAAAACCATCTCGGTTCAGAAAGCATTGCTGAACCCCCCTGAGTCCAGTAACTAATATGAACAGCACCATTTTCAAGTGATATAACGGCATCATCATGATTAGATATAAACCTCAATTCACCTGGTTTAAACAGTGGTAAAATATCAGTGTTATTAATAAAGTAAATTCTAAAAGTTTGAGGGGTTTTGGTATAGTCGAGGCTTTGTAAAGTCCCCCCACTCACCTGCAGCATAGTCTCCTGGTAGGGGACATTCTTGTAAGTAAGACTGTTCATATCGTTCTGGAGGACAATCATATTCCGTTCCATATTTTTTATATTGGCATTTGCCTGCTCCTGCAGCAAGAGCGGATAACCATACAGGGTTACAAGAGCAATCCCTGTCATCATGATCCCGAAAATAATAATGTAGCCGACCGTTTCAGAGACAGCAGATTCTTTGCACAATGACTTCTTTTTCCTGTTCATGCCGGGCACCCCGCTCCTGTGGGATCGGAGCAGTATACAATTCGATTGATTCCGCTCGCCGTTGTCCCCCCGCCGCTCATTCCAAAGACTGTAGCGCCGATTCCTGCAAGAGATATGCGGTATTCCATGTTGTTCCCTGAAATGAGAATTCCTTTGTCATACTCTTTACCGGGCGGACCATCCACGATGTCAACCCGGTAATCACGTCCAACCACGTCGTCAGGGATATCGAAATCGGTCACAATAACCGCGTTGTTGTAATAGGGAATTATGGCATATAAATCGATGATCCTCGTGCTCACGCCATTTCCGATATCGGTATATGCATGAGATGTAAGTTCATAGACCGGCCGTTCGATGAAGATTGTATTCACTACAGGTATTATGATGATCAGGAACATCAGGAGTATGCTGGTGATCAGTATGTATTCTAACAGGTTGGAAACGCCGGATTCTCTATCTTGCCTATTAAAAGTCCCAGTACCTGATTTCCTCGTCATAACTGGTAACCCCGTTGTTGTAATGGATCTGCCAAAATACCCCAGGAGGAGTAACATCAATAATTTCGGTCTTTCTTTCAAGCCCGATAACCGATATATCGTCTAATATGTCGTTCACTGTCGCTCCATTTGAATATCTTGCACTGATGACCCTCACCTCGTACCGGAGATCCTGAATATCGGTCTTCGGGAACTCGTTCACCGCCTCGGCGGTTGTCTGCCCAACAAGGACTGACTGGTTGATGAGGATTCCCAGGAAGAAGATGCCGACACTGATGATGAATGCAATAATCACAATCCATTGGGCATCATTATTCAAACCCGCCATAATACCACCTCCAGGAGCACAGTCTGCTGTCTTGGATCGGCACCTGCGAGATTGGGAGAAGTATTATCAACATTCACCCATCTGGTTACCATCACCGCATTCTCGCGGTAATATTCCGAACCGCCGAAATGGATAGGGATTAACTCATTTGTTGCTTTTTCACGGGCAAATATCGTAGCTTTATAATCGAGATTATCTTCTGGTGATGTTCCTGTGGAATTTGCCAAATATAGAAATCTCTCCCCAAAACCCGTTTCATCTCCATTTTCTACGTAAATCTCTAGCTCGCTCTTGGGATAGGGATCTGATGACCAGGTTTCTGCTGTATCCATGACTGCAAGGACATCGTTTCCGAGCTGTTCAAGCTGCATGTCATAAATGTGGGTCTCCCCCGGTGTGAAGACGGTTGTTGCAGAGAGCATCAGGTAAGCCGATGTGAGAATGAGCACCGAGGCAGCAATACCCTCTATTGTGTATAATTGCCCTGCATCTTTCACCATACCCTCACCTCAAGGACTGCCGGATTCAGTGTTGGAGGAGAATAGTCCAATCCTGACCATGCAACCTGGTATCGTGCGATTCCCGTCACATTCGCTGTGGAAGGATCGAACTGGAAACGGAATTTCATTGCAGTTTTATCCCCGCTTGTGAATTTGGAAGGCTGGATGAAGTACCCGGGGGGGAATTCCATGAAAATATTATCATTTACAATCACCCCACTAGGTGGAATATCAGAGCTTTTTACCGGAGTCACATCATCAATAATCAGGTCCAGCGATCCAGGTAAGGGAGTGTAGGATTCAACCCCTGCAAGATCCACTGAAAGGAAATAGAGCCTTACAGATTTCAAGTATAGATCAAGTGCACCTGCATCTTTTATTCCCGATATGTTGTCCAGGGTGAAACTGACCCGCTCTTTTAGCGGATCGACCCAGTATTTCGGGCCTCTTGTCGCATTTACCAGTTCCGAGAAGTTAACATTCATATCGAATTGCCCGTTTCCCCCATCAAGTTCGTAATAATACATGTCAACCGTCGAACTGCTTGGATCTTTTACCTGCACAACCCGCCTGATATATCCATATGATGCATCGAGGGGATAAGGATCTCCCACGGTTTTTATTATGCCTCCATCAAGTCTTTTGAGCGTAATATTGAAATTATACGGATAATCGCCAAAAATAATCCGTTCCCGGTAATCAGAAAGATCAGGGTATATTGTCCGGTCAAAGAAACTCTCTATCTTTTCATGTGCCAGGATCTTCGGGGAGCTCTTGTACTGTGACATGCCGAACCGAAGTACCTGATCGTTTTGGATATGCCCGATAAACTCCCACTGATCGGTCTCCTCGATGGTGACAACATTTGGAAATGCATTCGGTTCCCCCGGATCTTCGACCAGGATAACCCCCGTCCTGTATGCTACCGCATCGTAGTCGATCTTCTTGCTTTGTAACCCAATAAGAATCCCTGAAAGCATCGAGGATGCAACAATGAGAGTAAGCATGAAGATACTGAAACCGACCAGGAAATCGAGGGAGAGTTGCCCGGACTCATCAACTCTCTGCCCCATGTCTCGTTTTTTTTCCGTATGGGATGATAAAATGTATTGAAATCCCATTAAAGAGAAATCAACCTCTTTTCATTTAAATACTTTGTACCTTCCTCCTGAATTTTAAAAGTATTGTATAACGCCCAAATTTTATCTCAATATCAATTTAGGCTCCATATGATCGATATTACTTTTTTTGGATATATCTGTTACCATAAGTATATAATATCAATGGACTCATATAAAAATGACTCAACTACCGGGAGGTAGGGGGGAGTACAGACTATGACAAAATTAGGCTGTGTGCTGGTGCTGTTACTTTGCGTTTTGTTTATACATACAGCACTTGCTGATGATCCGATACCTGATGCTATTTCGGCGACCATAAGCGATCCTCATCTCCTTGCTGATGGTCTCGATTCCACACCTATTCAGGTGACAGTATACAACCAAAGCAACCCAGTTCCGGATTTACCTGTTGATTTCATGCTCGATAACCCTAATTTAGGGACATTCGATCCACCCTCGGGCAATACGTCCCAATCTGGTGTTGCAGAGACGGAGTTGACCACAAAGACCGAAATCGGAGAAACCGTGCTTTTCGCGAAGGTGCATTACACCGTAGGGGGGGAAGATTACGTCAAGGAATTTGCGGTAGGCCTGATAGATATACAGTCTCCTCCACCGGACAATTATGAGCTGACCAGTAACAAGGAGTGGGTGGTCGCAAATGGCTACGATAAAGCCATAATCACACTGAATGCCACATATGAGGGTCGTCCGGTCCCAGGCCTCTTGGTAGATTTCACCCTGTTGGAATCTGAGATGGGCACCATTGACCAGGCAGATGAGGTTACCGATCAAAATGGATTGGCTACTGTGTGGTTTAACACACTAAAAAAGAGCGGGAATGCCTCGATTTCGGCATACACATTATACAAGCACGAAGAACTTGAAATGGTCAACGAGGTCCAGTATACACAGAAGGTGGACCATGATACCCCCTACCAGCTCGACTCATACAATGTGCCAACCATGATCTCGGTTGGTTCAAGTGCCCCGGTAACCCTGCGGTATGTAGATGCATGGGGTAACCCGGTAGATAACAGGAACATTGCAGAGGAAGTCTATTTTGAAATAAGTTCCACTGCAGAGGATGCAACATTCCTGGATGCAAATCCCCCCTACACGAGCATCCAGCAACCTGTCGACTTTTCAGGAAGTGCAACTGTATGGTTCAGGGCCAGTGAATCACCCGGTTTGAATGTCATCCTGGCGGACCCTCTAATGGAAGATATTGAAAGTAAATACTTCTTCATCCAGGGAGTCACCAATAAATCGCCCATATTAATTGAGCAGGAATTCCATCCTGAAGGATACCTGGACAGTCCCCCAAAACAATATGCTGACGGAGTAAGTCTGTATCAAATCATGTATACACTCATAGACGAATTTGGGAATGGAGTCAGTAACAGCCCGATATACGTTGAAACCAGCATACCCGGAGAAGAGAAGACTATTTATACAAATGCCATGGGCGAGGCACTGCTCACGTATGGGCCCAAAACTTCAATCGGGCATATTATCATCACCGCAACATCTCTTGACAACACTTCGGTAAGCTGTTCAAAAGAGGTATGGTTCATCAGCCAGGAGGCGGTTGACATGCAGTTCACTATCATCCCGGAATCTATGCCGAGCCGTGATGTTGAGGGATGGGCTCCGGCACTCCTTATGGCCAAGGTGATTGATGAGAACGGAAATCCCGTTGAAGGCGAGGAAGTGACATTCTCTCTCGGCACAGCGGTGTATGAGGAGACATACGCGAGAACCATGGAGCCGGAACTGGTGAGCGAGACTGCGATCTCCAATGTTGACGGCTATGCGATATCGTATTTCAATCCCGGGGCATTTACCGTTGACTGGCAGCATATTCATTACGACGATACCGCCACCGGGACCATTCCCATCACGGCAGAATGGGAGAATGTGACACGGGGAGAATACTCGAGCCAGACCCTATCCGTGTCATGGAAAAATTATCCCTATCTTTCACTTGAGACTGTGGTAAGCCCGCAGACCGTAAACGTGACCGGTATTGTCGATGTCCTGATCCGCTTGAAAGGAGACGGCTGGGCGCTTCATCCTAAACCCATCGACGTTGTATTATGTACCGATCGTTCAGGTAGTATGCTTCAAGATGAACCAGACAGAATGGTGTCGGTCATAGATGCATCAAAAACATTCGTTGGTGCCATGCATGTAAGCCCAACAAGAGACCACATAGGCCTTGTTTCATTCGGAACCAATGGATGGGCAAAATTAAGCCCAGAATATAAATATATTGATAAAAAAGTATCGTGCTATAGTCCAGACGATGGCAAATGGAGAGATCGAAACCTAAGAGGCTATTACTATGACTGGACTAATATGTATGGAGTCAGTTCAACTTCCAATTATATAAGCGGTTCCAGTTTCAGGTGGGCATACAGGGATAGTTACTGGGATATGCCAACCACGTACAATTACAACTATTACTGGCCATATACTATAGAATATGATACAAATTCCATTCACCAGAACTATGTAAATAGCCATTATCCTGGAGATAATAGGTTTTATGGTGATGATGCCGTAGTTGAGGAACATCTCAATATCTACCCAAACCTTGTAAATACTTCTATCGACATGATGGTTCCAACGGGAGGCACTCCTATGAGGGAAGGGATATACAAGGCAATTAAGGAAATTAACACTAACGGCAGACAATCCGCTATTAAAGCAATAATTGTTTTATCAGATGGAGATTACAATACCGGCGGCGATCCTCTTGCCCGACCATACCAATCCTATGATTATTACTATGATGTTACCTTCCAGGATCTCTCTGCAGAGGCAAATTTCCGCGGGATAAAAATATATTCCATAGCATATGGAGATGATTTATCCCAATGGGGAGAGGATACATTAAAAGCTCTTGCCGAGAATACTGGTGGTAAATATTATCCTGGGGATGCTGCGAATATAGCGGAAATTTATAAATCCATCGCCGGCGAGCTCCAGGAACAAGCAGGCGTCGATACAGAGGTGAACCTGAACTTCGGCCAGATTGAGGTCAATTACGAGCTTGTAACCATAAACGAGACATACAAGGTCTTTGATTATCTCCCAGACACGAACGTGGATTCATATCATGCGAACCTTACAAAACCGATCCACGACCCCCCCTATCCCTACTCTGTCAATCAAACCAGCGAATGGGAGAACGAGAACAAGCTTACCTTTGATGTTGGCAATGTCTACCTGGGTCAGGTCTGGGAGGCCAGGTACCAGCTTCGGATTCTTACTGATGGCAATATCAATCTCTTCGGCCCGGGGTCTCAGGTAATTTTCAATGACGGTATGGCTTTCATCAATTTCCCAAAGACTTTCATCACTGGTGTACCCGGCATGGTCACAACTGGAGTGAATTCCAGTGAATTAGATATAGATGTTGGCGATTCATCATATGATCCCGATAGCGGATACATGGAATGGCCGATATACCGTTCATATAGCGGAAGCATGAACGTTACAGAATTCTACTATATTTCAAACGACGCAGGGATGACCTGGATGTTGATCGGTTCTGCTGAATTAACCCCTGAACAGGCAAATACCGATGGAGTATTCAGATACCCAAAGGTACTCCTGCCTCCTGGAGAAATATTGTTCAAAGTGGTGGCGAATGCGCCTGACGCTCCCGGCCCGGTTATAGCCAATCCCCCACCGCCACCCCCTGCTGAGCCGACACCGGGATTAAGGTATATAACGCTTAAATAACTCCTTTTTCACGAAATTAGTAAAGAATCCGGCCTGAAACCGCATCCAACTTTAGGATGGTAGTTTCTCCCGAATCAGTTGATGTGATGATATAGACTCCATTTGCCAGTTCAAGTTCTCCAATTTGCAGAGTCTCATCCATATGATATGTGTTCTGAACTAACTGACGATTCATCTCAAGGAGCCTGTCCGGCGATATAATCCGGGTAAAATCGATCTCATCTCGAGGAAGCCATGCCCTCCAGGGTATGATATCATGGTATGTGGGGCTGATCTGAACAAAATAGTTCGTCCTGTGTTGCTTGACTCCAAAAATCCAGAGCGAAGCTGATCCATCGACACTCACGTTTTCTCCTCTAATGAAATGAATCGAAACCTCGGAATCATCTCCTGTGAGATTTATGGAATGCAGCGATGAAAGTGCGGCCTGAAAATGTATTTTTTCCGGGATCTCTTCGTAAGGTTCAGAGATTTCCCTGATTGCATCCGAAGAAGGCTCTTCGTTATTTGTATCCTGAGAGGAACATCCGGCAGAATAAATGGCGATGGCAAGGACAAGAAAAATGAATGCATATTGAAATAACCGATTCATTCAGATACCGGTTACTGTTAAGGTAAATATACATATCGGGTTCATGAGGAACCGCACGGACTTTCTTGTGAAGGCTATTCCAATATTGGATAATTTGCAGGAAAATGGTTTTCAATATCTGGTTTTCCCTCTGGAGCTAAACAACCAGCCACCCCATCCACCACACCAAAACCCCTCCCCTCCCCCTCATTCCCAATTCCCTACTCTTAATACCTCTGTGAGAGAACCCTTCAATCACGGAGTATTACCATATGACAAAACCCCTCACCCGTGAGCTCGCCCCCGGCGAGTTTTCCCTCGCAGAGAAAGTCTGGGAACAGTACCGTGGCCAGAAGGCCGATCCGAAGACCGAACGAATCTTTGGCGTATTCGACGACGGCGACCTTGCCGCGACCGCCCGCTGCACTCGCCACCCCGGCGGGCTCGAGATGGACTGCGTCTTCACCCTGGATGATTACCGGGGGAAGGGGTACGCCCGCCATGCGGTGCAGGCACTGCTTGATGCCTGCGGAAAGGAGCCGATCTATATCCACTCGACGCTCGTGCTCCGGACCTTCTACGGCTCATTCGGGTGGCGGTTCATCGCCGAGAAGGAGATGCCGCAGTCGATCCGTGACCGGTTCATCTTCTGCTTTGGGGAGATGGAAGGGTGCAACGCGATCCCGATGGTGCGGGATGCGGCGTAGGAGTGTGCCAGAAGCGCACAAGATCGGACTGGAAAAGGAACCGCCTGGAGAAAGGACAATCACCTCCCGCTGATCCCGGCGATGTCCTTCCGAATTACGAACTGGTAAGTCCCGTGGAATTACCGGAAATCCGGATCATTTTTTATCGAAATAATCACTCGATATCTGTCTCTTCTGCGTGATCGTAGTGATGTGTGATTGCCATCACTCTCAAAGATTACGAAGTTCGTGCTTGTGGAGATGGTCCGGTGATGAAGCCTGTTCATCAAACAGGTGAGAATGCATTCTTACAAACTATCCGGGTATGCGTCAGCGCCCATCACCATCGGTTTGGATCCTGAATCCCTCAGGACGCCTGACCGGATTCCCGGATACCAAACCGAACAAGGAAAAAAGGCTCTTCGCTCCCTGGTGTGGGTAGGATTGATGAACGGACACATGTTGTGGTGGCTATCCGCCTCCACACCCCCCTGTGCGATGCATGCCGCCGCCCGAAAACATACCGCAGGGCGTTTCGCCCTCGACCCGGGGTGACCGGTGGTCACCTTCAGCTTCACAGCCAAAATTTGAGCAATTGGGTATGTGGTATATGAGGATGTCCTGGTGGCGGTTGAAGTGACTGAATTGGTATGCAGATTATTATTCGATCCAGTCCCTGCACACAAAACAGCGAGGAGGCGAAAAGATATTTCCCGCCGTCTCCTCACCAGTCGTCCGGGCACGAGTCGGCGACAACCCCACGCTCGTAGGCCCGTGCACCCTGGTCCCTCATGGAGCCCTGCCGGCTCTCCAGCATCTTCATCGCCTGCTTGAGCTTCGTCTTCAGCCTGATGTTCTCGGACTCGAGCCGCCGGACCCGCCGGTACAGGGGCTCGTTTCCAGACGCTCCGCAGAGGCTCGCGATGTAATGCCGGAGGAACCGATCCGCCCGGTTCTGCCTCCGGGGGATCCACTGGATGTCGATGTCGAGCTGGTTCTGGACGATTATATCCTGTATCTGGCAGCACTTGCGCATGTACGACGGGTGGCGGATCTTCTTCTCGAGAGTCAGGTTCCAGACCGCCACCTGGCTGTCGGTCATGATCCGCGCCTTCCCGTGCGAGGGCAGGTTCTCGAGCGCCAGGATGATGGCATTGAACTCCGCTTCGTTGTTCGAGGCGCCGCGCTCGTACGAGAAGAAGACCTCCTCGCCGGGGAACAGTGCGACGCTGTGGCCGTCGCCGCTCCCGTCCACCTGGACGTCTATTCGTCCTGACACGGTATATGCACCTTCCTCATCGGAATCAGAAGATCGGTGTATCTTTCAGAAATCGAGAGAATTTTGGGAGAATATGGTGAAAAAAGCGCGAGCATGGGCAGCAGTGTGCCACCCGGGGGGTGAGGGCCGTTACGATGCGGTCTCCCTTTCAACCGGTTCTCTCCCGTGAATTGTTGTATACTGAAGAGAATTCTCTTTATTCTATTTAACCATTTTCCTTTACCGGATCGGATTTTTGGATGAGAATACGATATTGATGGAAGATCAGGGCAATAATTTGGTCAATACAAACTGGTGCCTGTGGCCTGGAGGGCAGGGGCAAACCGTGCATCAGGAGATATCCGGTTTCATACCGGCCGGTATGGCCCCAGGAGGTGAAAAACTGCGGGCGGAAAAGGGGGAGGATCACATTCATGCCTCGTTTTTCTCCTGAAATGGCCTTGCCACATGCATTGTCTCCCGTCGCGAATCACGTGGTTATTTCAAAAAAAAGAAGGAGGGAATGTCCTGGTATTCCTTACCGCACGATCTTCGAGATCGGGATCTCCAGGATATCTTCGGCTCCTGCCGCCTTGAGGCCGGGAATCAGGGTGTTTACCGTCGCCTTGTCAACGACCGTCTGGACGCTGTAATAGTCTATCCCGGCAAGCCTGCTGATGGTGGGCTTCTTCAAGGCCGGAAGTGCCGCAATGACCGCGTCGATGGTCGCCTCGGGGACATTCATCGAGAGGAGCACCTGGCGCCTCGCGTCGATCACCCCGAGGAGGAGGGTCGTGATCTCCTCGATCGCCCGCCTCTTTCCCTCGTCCTCGAAGCTCTCGCGGTTGGCGATGATCACCGTGTACGACTCCATGATCTGGCCGATGATCTTCAACCCGTTTCGCCGGAGCGTGTTTCCCGTCTCGGTGAGGTCCACCACGACGTCCATCAGGTCGGGGACCTTCGCCTCCGAGGCACCATAGGAGGCGAAGAGCTGGACGGGAATCCCGAGCCTCCCGAAGTACTCCTTCGTGATCTCGGGGTACTCGGTCGTCACCCGGCTGTTCGGGCGGATCCGTGAGACCTCGCCGATCTCTTCGTCCTGGTGGACCGCCACCACGATCTTGACCGTCCCCTCGCCGGTCTTGCTGTAGTTGAGCTTTGCCACCTCGCGAACCCGTGACCCGGTCTCCTTCACCCAGTCGAGACCGGAGATGCCCATGTCGAAGTATCCCATCTCCACGTACTTCGGGATCTCCTGCGGGCGGAGGATCTTCACCTTCTCGATCCGTGAATCCCCGATGATCGGGTTGTAGTCGCGGTCGCTCCTCTTCACCTCAAGGTCGGCCTCCCTGAAGAGCTGAAGCGTCTGTTCTTCCAGGCTCCCTTTCGGGAGTGCGATGCGGATCATGGGTACCCTGTTGGACGGCACAGGAAAAAAATCTCCCTGCTTTCCGGAAACACCGGAGAACACCCCAGACCATGAGGTGGGGCAGCACCGGCACAAATCCCCACTCTGCCGGGTGGTCACCAGCCCCCGGCCGGCCTGCAGATGGCTTTCCAGGGCAGGTCAAAAACAGGAGGAATTGCCGGGATTCTCCCGCCCTTGCTGTGAGCCAGTACTGCATCAGGACGTCTTGATCGCTGAAACGAGCCTCTCGCCAGGCCGTCCTGCCTTCCGGATATCTGAATCAACAAGACCCCTGAATGTCTGTTCACCGGCGTAGAGCGTGGCCTACCACCCGGGCATTGAATGAGAGCCGTGCGGTCTCCTTCATCTGGCGGGTGGCCGTGTCACAGAGAAAACGAAGCCAGGACGGCATGGTCCCCGCCGTCGCAAGCGTCACGGCACAGCGCCGGCGGTCGGTGAACCGCGTGGTCGGGAGCCCCTTCAGCCAGAGCAGTCTCCCCTTTGATGATCCTGCAGTGTCAGGCACACCGCTCTATGAATGTCTTCATGATCGCGTCTGCATGGCCGCTGGAAACCTGTGTCCCAAGGATATATCCGTCCGCCTCCCGGAGCGCCGGGAGAATCCACCGCATGTCATCATCCTGCGGGCAGGTGCCGATCGGCGCCTCCGTATCCGTGTAACAGGTCATGCAGAACCTGCAGTACCTGACATCAAGGTCTGCAAGCCGGAGCTCTTCGACTTCGGCGCCCTGCTCCCCCTCGCGGTCCGGACGGTCTCGGCGATCAGGGTCGAGAGGGCTCCGCCCCTCTTCGGGCTTGCATTGATGGCAACAGTCTTCATCGAGAGTCCCATTTCTTCCCATGACGGGATATCATCTGCCCTGCATGTTGGGAAAGAGCACGGGCAGGCTGCATGCGGACAGACCAGGCCGTGAAAAGAGATCTACCTGAATAGAAAGGGAAAAATTCCCCGGGAAGGAATACCTCCCGAAAAAAGATGGCAGCTCCGGATCAGTCCAGCGTATGCACGAGGAGCCCGGAGAGGAGTTTTGGCTCGAACCAGGTGGATTTGGGAGGCATGATGACACCGGTGTCGGCGATATCGAGGACAGTCTCCACCTGCACCGGCTGCATCGCGAAGGCCACCACGAACTCTCCCGAGTCGACCCTCGCCTGGAGATCGGCGATCGGGTGGGCGCCGCCGAGGTACTGGAGCCGGGAATCACCACGCGGGTCCGAGATGCCGAGGATCCCGAGCAGGACCTCCTTCTGGAGGATGGAGACGTCGAGCGACTCGATGATGCCTGCATCGGGCAGGGCGGGCGATACGCACTCGTACCATATCCCGCCGAGGTACATGTGCACCACGTGGCACCCGGCGGGCACCCCCTCGCGGGCCGGGATATGGAACCGGTTCACGTCGACGGGCCCGCAGGGACTGACATCGTAGTATCTTCCGAGCCGTTCGATGAACTCGCCGGGGGCAAGTCCGCCAAGGTCTGTCACCAGGCGGCTGTACCCGTGGATTCGCACGCCGTCGTGCGCGAAGAGCACGCCAAGGAACCGCTTCGACTCCCCGGTCGCGGTGCCCCGGTCCTGACGTCGTGCGGCGACGTTTGTTGCCGACTTGGCCCGGTGATGGCCGTCGGCGATGTAGAGGGCATCGATCCCGCGGAAGAGTGCCTCGACTCTTGAGAGTGTACCGGCGTCATCGATACAGAACACCTGGTGCACCGTACCGTCCGTCCACCGCACCTCGGTGTCGGGCACAGCCCGACCGGCGGCGATTGATTCCAGCAAACCAGATATATCCCCACCATTCCGGTAGAGGAGAACAACCGGTCCCGTGTGGGCATTCACCGCGTCGATATGCCTGGTCCGGTCCTCCTCCTTGTCATACCGGGTCAGCTCATGCTTCCGGATGGTGTTCTCTTCGTAATCGGTTGTGGAAAGGCAGCAGGCAAGGCCGCAATAGACAATATCCGGGCCGATCACGCGGTATATGTAGAGCGACGGCACCCGATCGCGTTCGAGCCGGCCCGAGTCGAGCATCCGCTGAAAGTTCTCCCGTGCGCGTGCGTAGACCCGGTCGTCATCAGGCGCAAGATCGGGAAGTTCTGCATCCGGCCTGCTCACCCGCAGGAAACTGTCCGGGTTCTCCCTGATGCAGAGTGCGGCCTCGGGTGCGGTCACCACGTCGTAGGGCACGGATGCAATCTCCTGTGCTGCGTTCTTTCCCGGCCTGACGGCCGCAAAACGATAAATCTCCACCATCTATACCGGCTCTCTCTTCTATTCGTTTCTTCCCGGGACTATATTATAGCAATGAAATTGTAAAGAATAGGAAGAGCAGATGATCGGCCAGGCAACCATACGAAGGACAAGACCGACAGATATACAGAGTATTGTCCGGATAGAGCGGGAATCGTTCCCCGATCCCTGGGACGCGCCGACATTCGAGGAGACCCTCGGGTACTTCCCCTCTACCTTCTTTGTTGCCGAGATCGACGGTGAAGTGGTCGGGTTCATCGCCGGCGGCATTGAAGACACGGGGGAAGTGGTGTACGGGCATATCTGCAACCTTGCAGTCACGCCCTCATCGCGGAAGAAGGGGATCGGACGGCTGCTCGTGAAGCGGGCGGAGCAGCAGTTTGCGATAGAGCTCGCTTCAGGCGTCCAGCTCGAGGTCCGGGCGTCAAACCGCATCGCACAGGAGTTCTACTCGAGACTGGGATACCGCCAGGTCTTCTGTATCGCAGATTACTACGCGGACGGCGAGGATGCCATCATCATGATGAAGTGGTTCCGGTTCTAGGGGATCTCCGGGTACGAGCTGAGGTACAATGCACCGCCCGGGACGGAGCGACCCAAATCATCAAGCAGACCGGAGCCCGCCCCTCAGAAACGGGCTCTCATGAGACACGAGGGAACCCTGCCATCTCTCCCGCGCTTTACTCCTCACAGCATGGGAAAAACGGGAACCACCCTGCCAGGTCCCGTGTACACAGCATTTACCGCCCCAGTTGCGCATGTGCCCGGGCGAGGTGCTGGGCGGCAAGCGCACCGATGAGCGAGAGTTCGCCGGCAAGGACGCCGCACGCGATTATCTCGGCAAACTTCTTTGAATTCCGGCCGGGGGGATCCCCGCCGCCGGCAACCCCGAGCAGTTCCAGGCACTCGTGCTGGGTGCCGATCCCCGTCCCCCCGCCGACGGTCCCCACGGCAAGCGACGGGATCGTCACCGAGACGTAGACGCCACCCGGCGCCGCATCGACGGTCGTGATCGTGCTGCTGCCCTCCACCACGTGGGCGGCATCCTGCCCGCACGCGATGAAGACCGCCGCGACGACATTTGCTGCATGGGCATTGAAGCCGAGCGAGCCGGCCCGTGCCGACCCGACCAGGTTCTTTCTCGTGTTCACCTCGGCCATGGCCGCCGCAGTGGTCTTGAAGACCGTGCTGACAAGCTCGTCCGTGAGAAAGACCCCTGCGACGACACTCTTCCCCTTCCCCCGCACCAGGTTGATCGCCGCCGGTTTCTTGTCGGTGCACATGTTCCCTGAGAGCGCCACCAGCCGGGCTCCCGTCGCCTCGCCGATCACCTCTGCCGCCCGTGCACTGGCGATCGTCACCATGTTCATGCCCATCGCGTCCTTGGTGTCGTACTCCATTCGGACGAAGACGGACGTGCCGGTCACGATGGGGACGACATCGAGGAGCTTTCCATGCGAGGTGGTGCTCTCCGCTGCTGCCGCTATCTCGTCGCGGTGTGCTGCCACCCAGTCGGCGACCTCCTTTGCATGGACGACGCTGTCCGTCGCAAAGACCGGGGCACGCGTCATGCCGTCCCGCAGTATCCGGGCTTCGGCCCCCCCTGCCCTGGCGATCGCGCTGCACCCCCTGTTGACCGAGGCCACGAGCGCACCTTCGGTGGTGGCGAGCGGCAGGTAATACTCGCCCTCTGCATACTCCCCCCTGACAGGGAGCGGCCCTGCCACCCCGAGCGGCACCTGGACCGTGCCGATCATGTTCTCGCAGTTCTTTGTTGCGGCCCGGTCGATATTGATGGAAAATGACCCGATCGTATCCAGTTTTACCCCGGTCCTCTCCTCGAGAAAGCCCCGCCGCACCCGCACCGCATCCTCCGGCGCAAGCTCCTTCTCGAGGGCATAGAGTTTCAGAGACCCATTTTTAAGTCTCTCGAGATAACCTTCCATGGATATCATTGGTCTCTCCGGATAAATGATGGGTGGTGTCTCGTGGAGGTGGAACAGTGGTGCATCCGGGCGAGCCGGCGATGCGCCGAGGAGAAACGGCAGGAGCTCATCAGCTCAGGGCTGCTCGACAGGGCACTGAAACCCCGTGCGGAAGGGGACGCCGTCCTCCTTCCCGTCACCGAATACCTGGAGGGTGCCGAGAGGTGCCCGTTTGCTGCCCATCCCCGTGAGCCCGTGCTCCCGAGGCACGAACAAATCGGAGGAATCGCCGTCATGCAGGAGAGGGATGTCCCGGGCGCGGAGACGCTCCTCGCATCACGCCCCTCGCTCCACACCGTCCTCTTTCCCGAGAGCCAGGTGGAGGGCGACTTCCGGACCCGCCGGTTCGAGGTGCTTGCCGGGACTCCGACCACGAAGACAGACTATACCGAATACGGCCTCTCGTTTGCGATCGATCTCGAGGCCGCCTACTTCTCTGCCCGCCTGGCGTCCGAGCGCAGGCGGGTACTGGCACTCATGTCCCCCGGTGAACGGGTGCTCGACATGTTTGCAGGCGTCGGGCCGTTTGCGCTCACCCTTGCCGGTTCAGCCTCGTTCGTGGTCGCATCAGACCTCAACCCGGCGGCAGTCCGCCTCATGGTCGAGAACATCAGGCGGAACAGGGCGGCATCCGTCCTCCCGGTCCTGGCAGACGCCGACCGCCTCCCTGCACTCCTTCCCTGGGTATTCGACCGCGTGATCATGAACTTCCCCCTGCATGCATACCGGTTCCTCCCATCGGCGCTCAGGCTATGCCGCCCGGGAGGGACGATTCACTGCTATGCGCTGGTATCATGCGAGGGAGAACTGCTCCCCGCGATCGACCGCCTGCCGGCAGGTCCTGTCAGGGAACGGTATGTCCGCTCTTATTCTCCGGGCAGGTGGCACGCGGTGTACGACATCATGGCAAAGGGCGATTAGAGGACCCGGACGCGACACCGGATCCCGGTCATGGAGCGGGATGCCTCCTCCCATGGGGAACCGTGCACAACATCGTGGAAAAGGGGACGATTGAAGCGAGAAAGGGTCTCTCCTAATCCTGTCAGGGAACGGTATGACACCCCCATGGGGAACCGTGCACAACATCATAGTGAAAAAGGGGACGATTGAAGCGA
>DAWO01000027.1:25691-40280 GCA_002509485.1 Methanolinea sp. UBA477 | reverse complement strand
GGGCATCGCACATGGGTGTGGGGAAGGATAGCCCCCACAAAATGTATCCGGTTCATCAATCCTTGCACACACCAGGTAGCGAAGAGCCGGAAAAGAGCATCCATACCTGTTCAATCCATTTGAGAAGAGAAGGCAGGAGGTCCGGCGCTGATTATATCAACAATTTTAATATCGTTTAAAGCAAAATTTTCTGGTCACCCGGGGCTCATGGTCTAGTCGGTCATGACGTCGCCCTTACACGGCGGAGGTCGCCGGTTCGAATCCGGCTGAGCCCATGGCTGTTTTTTGATGGTATGTATAAAAGCCTGGAATGGGTATCTCTGTCACTGATCCCCATTTACCTGAAAAATCGTACACGACCTGATTGTTTTGAAAAATGAGAGAGATTTATTGGTACGCCTTTGGGAATGCAACAACCGGTTATTCAAAAAAATATGGGTCCCTTTTCCCCTTATATAATCCGGATCGTCTTTGTTGCCGATTCGAAATTATCGCCTATCTTGACCGTCAGCGTGGCCCGGTATGTCCCCGCATTCATGTAAAGATGGAGGGGGTTTCTGTCGGTTGAAGTCGTCCCATCGCCAAAGTCCCAGCTCCAGCTCGTCGCACCTGTCGAGCTGTCGGTGAACTGCACCTCGAGCGGCGCACGTCCAACTGACGGAGTGGCAGTGAACTGCACGTTTATGAAACTTCCAGGGATGGCAGAGCCGCCGAGAACCTTGATCGTCCCCATCGTACTTGCACTGCCATATTCACTGCTTACCGTAAGTGTCACCCTGTACGTACCTGATGACGCGTACACATGCACGGGGTTTTGAACTGACGATGTGGCACCATCACCGAAGTTCCAGTTCCAGCTCGTCGCACCGGTCGACCGATCGGTGAACTGGACCACCAGCGGCGCACGTCCCAGCGTGGGGGAGGCGGTATACTTGGCTTTCACCGCATCTCCGCTACTTGCAGATCCCCGCGTCACCAGGATCTTTGCTGTCGCCGTATCGGTCCCGCCCTGACCGGTCACCGTCAGGGTCACGGTATAACTCCCTGGAGCTGTGTATACGTGGACCGGGTTTGCCACATTCGATGTTTTGCCGTCGCCGAAGTCCCAGTTCCAGCTCGTCGCTCCACTCGAGCGATCGGTGAACTGGACGCTCAACGGCGCACGACCGACCGACGGGCTGGCACTGAACCCGGCACTGATCGTATCTCCATGGCTGGACGACCCGCCGGTGACAAGGACCGTTGCTGTCGCCGTATCGCTTCCATCCTTTGCGATCGCCTTGAGGGTCACCGTATACGTCCCGGGGGAGGCGTACACGTGGACCGGGTTTTGCACAGACGACATGGTGCCGTCTCCGAAGTTCCAGTTCCAGCCTGTTGCCCCGGTCGAGCGATCCGTGAACTTCACCTCGAGAGGCGCTGGCCCAACTGACTGGCTGGCACTGAAGTCTGCTTTGATATCGGATCCCGGATCAGACGGGTCGCCATTGATTGTTATGGTCCTGGATGCAGTGTCCGAGCTCGATCCTGCATATACCCTCAGGGTTGCGGTATACACCCCTGAACTCCGGTACAGATGTGACGGGTTCTGTTCGGTCGATGTGGATCCGTCACCAAAGTCCCACCTGTACCCGGTAATTCCGTCACCTGTGGAGGTGTCTGTGAACCGGACAAGGCATGGCACTGATCCGCTTTCAGGAACTGCGGTGAAGTTGGCGAAGAGGTCCCCTGTTCCGCCGCCACCGTTATGTGCGCCCCCGCCAATGACTGCGAACGCACTGGAGCCCGGGCCGTCCATCCGGTTCGTCCAGGAGATTCCCTGCCCTTCCTGGGCCGCGAGACACCATCCGTACCCGTTAAAGGTCGCAAACGATGTCAGGTTGTGGAAGCTGTACTCGACCTTCACCGCCCCATTGTTCTGGAGCGTCGCCCCGCTGAAACGGGAGGGATACATGTTCCCCACGTTGAGGTCGATAAACATCAACTGGAATGTATTCGACGTATCGGAGACGTCCAGGCCTGAAAAGAGAGGCAGTGTTGCGACACCGTAGCGTCCCGGTCCGGGTTTCCATGTCTGCGGACCGTAGATGAGATCGTCCCTGGTAAATGTCTCGTCGATCGCGTGAGTGACATACTGGTACTGGGTCGGGAGCGCGTTCTTCACGCTGCTCGGTGTCCAGTTATAGCCGCTCGACTTGATGCGGACCCAGAAATCATCGGGTATTGTACCATTTACCGCCAGGAGGAGGATAACATCGTCGCAATATCCCCTGCCCCCGGTATTTGTGATGTAGAAGACCCCTGACTGGTACGGGGAGGTCGAGACCTGCCCGATATTGTCTACATCGGTCGAAACACGGATCTCGTAGAGGTTACCCTCGGGATTGATGAAATAGGCGTTATCGGGGCCCCAGTAGCGGGGCCCGTCGAGATTGTATTTCACTCCGTCGTCATTTGCCACATTGATGAAGATGTGATTGATATCAGGGAGTGGCGCTCCGTTCACCGCCGGCAGACAGAATAATGCCAGCAGGATGAAGATGAATACAGGAGACCACACCTTGTGCTTGATATGAGTCATGATACCACCTGAACCGAAAATGCGGACTGCGCTCCGCTCATTAATCCAATTCGGTTAAGTCAATCCTTTATTGTTTGGGTTAAAATAATTTACTGCTGATATGAGCAGAAAGATGGTGGTTTTTGGCTGAAAACTTCCCTATTGCCAGCCTTCCTTTTCGAAAAGATCATACTCCTCCGGATCGGGAGAGCGGGAGGATCCCGTCCGGTTCACGGTGAGTTTTCAGCGGTCGGCCTGATACGACCACTAGACGCGTGGCAGATCAAACGACCAGAATCTCGCAGATCTCTTTCATGACGAGAATACCCGACAATCACCCCTGCCGGGTCCCGATCCCTGCAATCTTTTTAGCCTCTGCCGCCCCATGAATCATTTATCTCATATAAAGAGAGAAAAGAACCTGTATGAGCGAAAAAAACCGTGAGGATTTCAAGGGCAGGGTTTTTTCATTGAAAGACCTGGTCACCTACCAGGAGGGGGCAATCGCCAGCAGGATGATCGTCAATAAGCCCGCCGGCAACATCACCATCTTTTCATTCGACGAAAACGAGAAACTTTCGGAGCATACCGCCCCTTATGATGCGGTGGTCACGATTCTCGAAGGAGAATGCGTTGTTACGGTATCGGGACGGTCACACACGATGAAGGAAGGCGACACCATCATCTTTCCGGCCAATGCTCCCCATGCAGTCTCTGCGATAAAAAAATTCAAGATGATGCTTGTCATGATCAAGGAATGATACATCCCCGCATTCCCGTTGAAAAGGAAAGGGCGTAATCGTTCTCTCTGGTGAGGCTTCACGCCCGAAAATCTATTCAGACCTGATAGATCCTCGTCGAGGGAGAAGAGACCGGGTATCGGGAAGCCGGGAAGGATTATTCGGACCCGTATACCACTACCTGACCGGAGAGGTGGTGTTGCAGACGGTTGGAAGGAGATCCTATAATGCGCCCCTCCGGATGCGTCGATACCCGCCGGAAATCCCTGGGTTGGATGGATACATGAGGGACACCCCCTCCGCGTGAGTGGCCACACGGGCTCCTGAACCGGCGGAGATGATGAAAAAATTCCGTTGGCATAAATCCCACCTATAACGATGGGTGCGACACCGCGCCTTCTCTATGACTCTGAATTCACATCTGTCGTCTGATTCTTGCGGTGATCGGATCGATCGTGATCCGTCGCTTCGGCGGAGATGATGAAAAAATTCCGTTGGCATAAATCCCACCTATAACGATGGGTGCGAGACCGCGCCTTCTCTATGGCTCTGAATTCACATCTGTCGTCTGATTCTGGCGGTGATCGGATCGATCGTGATCCGTCGCTTCGGCGGAGATGACATGACGATCCTCACTGCTGCCCGCATGCAAATACCCCAAAAATGGCCTTAAAAGACGTGCGGCACCACCCGGCAGACGATGCTTTTTTGGCACCTGATTATGCGTCTTTTGCCGATGGGAGGTTACTAAGCGAGTTGTATTCCGTTTCCGGCCCACACGTGATACGTCTTGAAATAGAACGAAAAATCGTTATTTTTCCAAATAAATCCCATAAAACAATTTTATTAGATTCCAGCAGCAGGCCGGCTCCTGATCACACATCGGGAATGAATTCGACTGACGCCAGGCAAATAACCCTCAAAAATCCAAGTTAGACAATTTACTTTATATAGAAGGAGATAAAATCCATTTTTTGGTGCACCGATTCCACGGGCGACGCCTGCCTGAATAAGCACTATACAATCAAGGTGGCATCAATATAGGCAGTACTCCAGGCTTTGAATGACGGGGTGGTTCTCGGTACACCAAATTCAGATATAACATTCTGATAAAAAATGTATCGGATCGTATCGGGGGGAGTCCCGTACCGGTCCCCCCGATCATCCCAGGGCGTCCCCTGATTTTCATAATCCAGCCTATCTGGAGTTATTTTATCCCAAAGGCCCATGTTATGGCGAGGATGTTTCCGGAGTGACAATGTCAAGCATCGTAATCTCATATATCAGGGTTTTTCCCGCAAGCGGGTGATTTTCGTCGACCGTCATCGTGGTATCCGTGATATTTGAGAATGTGACATAGCCGATTCTGCCGTCTTCCGGGTTCTGCCAGATGAAGGTGGAATCAAACCCTGGCTTCATGTATGGCTGCAACAGCCCAGATTCACGGAGCTTCCAGAAACTATCCACACCCTGGAGGGTACTGATCTCGCTGACCAGTTCGCTCCTGTGCACGCCGTATGCCTTCTCCGGAGGAATGGTGACCGTCTTTGTCTGACCCGGGCTCATTCCCACCAGCGCTTCGTCAAACCCGGGAATCACCTTCCCCGAACCGACTTCGACAACTAATGGCGTGCCGTTCACGTTGGACTCAAAGACCGTCCCGTCTTCGAGTTTCAGGGTATACGTGACATGAACGGTATCACCAGCGTGTGCCCCTTCCGGCTGCCCGCTGGTGCATCCGGCACAGGAGAGCGTAAGAACCAGGAGAGCCGCCAACGAGATGCACAGGAGTACATTTCCCGGTATTTTTCCCATATAGATCTTTTCGGTGCCGGTCGTATTAATCCCTGTGCCGAAGGTGGCCTGCGCGGAGAATGGTCATCCGGGGGGTTGTACAAAAAAGATAGCGGTCACTCCCCGTCTTTTCGCATCATCTGTCCGTTCGAATCTCGAAGGGGCCGATATTTGGCAGAATATCGGCAGAAGATGCCCACATAGGATCTTATTTAATCCCATAACCGATAAATTGGTGAACAGACAAGTGGATAGTGGCTGATTTATGACAGAAAAGGAATACAGGGTAGCCGACGTCGGCGGAAAAAAAGTGCAGTGGGACCCGGAACAGTTGAGAAAGATCAGGGAGCATCCCTGTTTCTCCGAGAAAGCCTGCCATGCATTCGGGCGCTGCCATCTCCCGGTCGCACCCAGGTGCAATATCCAGTGCAATTATTGCGTACGGGATTTCGACTGCGTCAACGAGAGCAGGCCGGGCGTCACGAGCAGGGTGCTCAACCCGGAAGAAGCGCTGGACATGGTCCGGAAAGCACTGGATAAATACCCGTACATCAAAGTCATCGGCATCGCCGGACCAGGGGAGCCGCTGGCCAACGAGCAGACGTTCGAGACACTCAGGCTCCTCCACGAGGAATACCCAAACATCATAAAATGCCTCAGTACAAACGGCCTGCTCCTCCCTGAGAAGATCGACCTTCTCAGGGAATATGGGGTAAGCAATATCACGGTCACGCTCAACGCTGTCGATCCCGAGATCGGTGCGAAGATTTACGAGTTTGTCAATTACAAGGGCAAAAGGTATACAGGGGTGGAAGCGGCAAAGATCCTCCTCGAAAACCAGTTGAAAGGTATCGAGATGGCCGTGGATCGTCACATGATCGTGAAGGTGAACACGGTCTTTATCCCGGGAATAAATGATGACCATATCCCCGCGATTGCCGAGAAAGTGGGAAAGATGGGG
The DNA here is from genome assembly GCA_002509485.1 of Methanolinea sp. UBA477. Lineage (GTDB taxonomy): Archaea > Halobacteriota > Methanomicrobia > Methanomicrobiales > Methanospirillaceae > SD8. The sequence goes on along the minus strand of DAWO01000027.1, from coordinate 34,225 downwards.
ATATACAACTTCAACCTGATACCGCTGATAGCCCAGTACAAGTTCGCAGACATAACTCCGCCCACGCCTGAGATGAAACGGAAAATGCAGGATGAATGTGAAAAATACGTCCGCCAGATGCGTCACTGCCAGCGCTGTCGGGCAGATGCGATCGGCCGGCTGGGCCAGGACGTGCAGTCCTGCCTGTACGAGGATTAAAACCGGCTGAAGGGTCCATTTTCAGAGGAAAATGGCTACGCCATTTTCATTTTATACGCACCTGTCCCGATGAGAATTATCGGGTTTTTAAACAGGATAACAGATTCTTTTTATAGCCTCCGGTTATTTTTCACAGTATGAGCGTGTCGGATGAGATACGAAAAGTAGTGCTCCACGAGGAGATCAGGATCTGCGAGGTATGCGGATACGACAGGGGATTTCATACTTCTTTGATCCGTATTTCAGCAGGGCACCGTCATTTTCGATGTATCCTGGTCTGTCCCGAATGCGGCACCAGGTACGATGTGAAATGGATAATAGACCTGAGATAATCGTATCACAGGCTGGAGAATTGAAGGATGGAATCAAGGCTGGATATGAGAGGTTCAAGACCGGGCGGGATCCCGGTGGTCTCCGTCATGACAGCCTTGTTCCGATAGATGATGAGATAGGTGAAGTAGTCCGCACCGGTTGTTTTGGCAGGATATTCCGTGCTCATATTTGGAAAATCCGCTGCTTCGAGGAGATCGCATAACTCCAGCCGGGTCGGTTCGTCGAGCATGATCAGGCCTGAACCCGAATGGGTGTCATAGACTGCCTGGCCATTCTCGAACACGACAAGGTGATCGGAAAATCCGGCGATGCCTCCCGTACGCGTGTAATCAACGAGTATTTCCGGTGGGGGGGCCGAATCGGAGCCCTCCGGCCGAACCTCGGTGCATCCTCCTGCAAGTACCAGTGCAGCAAGAAACAAGACCAGTGCCAGCCGGCGGCTGACAGGCCCGCCAATGCCCCTCGCAGGGGAAAACCAGCCTCCAATTCTCATTTGATATCTCGATCTTCGATCTATTGGAATATAAGCGTTGTCCGCGGCCTTCATTCATCAGGAATCATCCTTCATATGTGGAGGATATCCCCTTCACTCTCCCCCCCCTTCTTCTTCCCGGGCGTTATCTCATCGACTGCCTCCATGAGAAGATCGAGCTTTTCATTCCCAAAGATCTCGCGGAATGCGCGGAGTTCTTTTGACCCTGTCACGATCACGCCCTTCCTCTTCATGGGCATACCCTTCTCGTTTACGGGATTGATCTCGATCGCAAGCGATGCGGGCCGGGTCTTTGTCCCGGGCAGTTTCAGGAGTGATACCCCGCGTATGGACGTGATCTTTCTCTCCCAGTCCTCGCCGCCTTCAAGAAACGCCCTGATGTTTTCGTTGAGTTCCATGGGAGACTATCCGCGATCCATGCATAAAAGGATTTAGCGTGGGGTATGAAAGAGAAAACCGGCAGACACCGGAAAGTGCGGCAGGCTTTCCGGGCCAGAGGCAGTGTGCCAGAACAAATAGCCCTTTTTAGCAAAAAGAGCAGATAGTATCGGGAACAGTTCTCATGAAGACCATCACCCTCCCCCCTGATCAGCCCTTTGACCTCCATCTCACCCTCTCGTGCGGGCAGGTCTTCCGCTGGGTGCGGGACTGCGACTGGTGGACGGGGGTGGTGGGAGATACGGTGGTACGGATCCGGCAGGACGGCAACAGACTCACCTTCTCAGGCGCCGACCGCCCGTTCATCAGGGAATATTTCCACCTGGATGGAGACCTGCCCGCTATCCTTGCCGGGATCGACTGTGACACACTGATGCATGAGACCATCCGGAAGAACCAGGGACTGCGGATCATCCGCCAGCCCCCCTGGGAATGCCTGGCGTCCTATATCTGCGCCACCTATGCCAATATCCCGGGGATTAAAAAGAGGATTTCCCTTCTTTCGGAAAAATTCGGGGAGCAGGTCTCTTCCGGGAGCGAGACCTGCTACAGTTTTCCCACCCCCGATTCCCTTGCAGAATGCCTGCCCGGGGATCTCCGGAGTTGCAGTGTCGGGTACCGGGCTTCGTTTCTCGCTGATACCGCCCGGATCATTGCGGATTCACCCGGGTGGGAGGAATCTGTCAGGGAGCTCTCCTTCAGCGATGCCCGGCGGGTTCTCCTTTCGCTGAAGGGAGTGGGGAAAAAAGTGGCGGATTGCGTCCTTCTCTTTGGGTTTCAGAGATACGAATCCTTCCCGGTGGACGTCTGGATCGAGAGGATCATGAAGCACTGCTACGGCTCCGGCAGGGAACTGAAAAGGTATGAGGAGATTGCCGGGCTTGGCCGGGAACTTTTCGGAGCCTATGCAGGCTATGCACAGGAATATCTCTTCTGCGACCGGGAAAGGATAATGACCGGTTGTTGAGATCAGGTCCCGATATCCCAACTGGTCATGTACTTCTTCTGCAGCTCGCTCAATTCGTCGATAGAGAGCCCGAGCGAATCAAGCTTGGTCCGTGCAACCTCCTCGTCGATCTCCATCGGGACATTGTACACTCCCGGGTCCAGTTCCTTTCCGTGTTGTGCGATGTAGAGGGTGGAGAGGGCCTGGAGGGCGAAACTCAGGTCCATAACCTCCACAGGGTGGCCCATCCCCTTGGGTATGGCAAGGTTGACGAGCCTTCCCTCGGCGAGCACATGCACAGTTCTGCCGTCCAGGAGATAACTGTCGATGCCATCCCGGCGGATGATACTGCTCGCATGCGATTCCAGCCATTCGACATCGATCTCCACGTTGAAATGGCCTGCATTGGAGAGAATGGCACCGTCTCTCATGAGCGGGAAGTGGTCTCTTCCAATAACCGAGGTGTTCCCGGTCGTCGTGATGAAGATCTCCCCGGTCTGTGCGGCTTTCGCCATCGGCATCACCATGAACCCGTCCATGTAGGCCTCGAGAGCCCTTCTCGGGTCAACCTCGGTCACCGTGACGCGTGCTCCCATACCGCGGAGCTTCCGCGAGAGTCCCCTGCCGCAGTATCCATACCCTGCGACGACCACCGATTTTCCAGCCATCAGCACGTTCGTCGTAACCATGATCGCGGTGAGGGCGCTCTCACCTGTTCCGTGAACGTTGTCAAAGAAGCGTTTCATGGGGGTATCGTTCACCGCAACAACGGGGAAGCGGAGTTTCTTATCCGCCGCCATCGCGCGGAGCCTGTGGACACCTGTGGTGGTCTCCTCGCATCCGCCAAGGATACCGTCGAGTTGATCGGTGCGCTTCGTGTGGAGATGGAAGATGAGGTCCATGCCGTCGTCGATGGTGATCCGGGGACGTGCATCAAGCACCCTGTCGATCGCCTCGTAGTATTCCTCCGTGCTCGCACCGCGCTTTGCGTAGCACCGCACCCCGTCCATCCGGTCGAGCGCTGAGGCGACGTCGTCCTGGGTGGAGAGGGGATTGCACCCCGTGATATGAACCTTCGCCCCACCCGCAGCGAGCGTCTCCACCAGGTTTGCGGTCTTTGCCTCCACGTGGAGGGCCATCCCGATGGTCAGCCCGGAAAGCGGCTTTTCGCGTACAAATCTCTCTCGAATCGCTCCAAGGACCGGCATGTACTGGCGGGCCCATTCTATCTTCTGCACTCCCGTATCCATCTGAAACAACACCCTTCTCTGCCGGAGGCATGGAAGTGACCCCGGCTTTATCTGGTATCGTATACATGGTACAGGAGATTATTTAATCTCCACGCGGACCGCCCGGGAAAAAATGCTAAACCTATCAGCGGCGAATAATTCCCCATGGTTCTGACACGAAGGATTATTCCCTGTCTTGACTTGAAGGACGGGCGGGTCGTCAAGGGAACGCATTTTGTCAAATTACGGGATGCGGGAGACCCGGTGGAGCTTGCATCACGATACAACGAGCAGGGTGCCGACGAGGTGGTCTTCCTGGATATCACCGCCTCAAAAGAGAACCGGGGTACCATCATCGACGTGATCAAACGCGCTGCAGACCAGCTCTTCCTCCCGCTGACCGTCGGGGGCGGGATTCGCTCGGCCGACGATATCCAGCAGATCCTCCGCGCCGGGGCAGACAAGGTGAGCATCAACACGAGTGCGGTCCTTGATCCAGCGCTGATCAATACCTGCGCAGAGAAGTTCGGGACACAGTGTATCGTGGTCGCCGAGGATGTGCGGAGAAATTACGATCCAAACCCCGACGCGAACCAGGTGATCCTCCCTGACGGCACCAGGTGCTGGTACGAGGTGGTGATCTACGGGGGAAGCAAGCCCACCGGTATCGATGCGATCTCCTGGGCACGGGAGGCTGAAGAGAGAGGCGCGGGCGAGATCCTCCTGACAAGCATGGAGACGGACGGGACCAGGAAAGGATTCGATATCCCGGTCACCGCTGCCATATCAGACGCGGTGGGCATCCCTGTCATCGCCAGCGGAGGGGTCGGGACGCTGGAACACTTCTATGACGGGTTTGTGAACGGGAAGGCCGATGCCTGCCTTGCGGCAAGCGTCTTCCACTATGGTGAGTTCACGGTCCGCGAGGTCAAGGAGTACCTGGCGGAGAGAGGCATTCCCGTACGGCTGTAAGGTCAAGTTCGAGGCCGGCGACCGGCTGTTCGAGCTGGAACGCGTTCAGCACGGCGGGATAGATCTCCCCGAATACCCCCACAACTCTTTCTCCCACCACGATATCGGCCCTGCGACCGGGGATGAATGCCGGATCGTCGGATTCGGTCACCGTGCAGGGGATGTGTAATTCCCTCTTCAGGACATCGGACAGGGCGTAGATTTCGCTGAAATCGGACTCGGGATGCATGCTGACGGCTGCGACGGACTGCCTGGTGTGATCTTCAAGGACGACGTCTCCCACCGCAAACAGCCTCTGNNCATCACCCGCATGGCCCTCTCATCATGATCCCGGTTCATCATCCCGAAGAGGATGCGGTCATTTGTCAGGGTGAACGGCATCATCTCCAGGTATCCCATGCCGCAGAGGATCTCGCGGACCATGTTCATCATGCGCACATACGGGTGCCCCCTGCCCGAGGTGAACGTGGGGGGCAGGAGCGGTTCGATCTCCCCGTACCCGTATGCAATTCCAACATCCTCGAAGATATCCCAGTCATGGAGAATGTCAGCCCGGTAACAGGGCACCCGCACCCTGATCCTGCCCGGTGCTTCCGGAACTGCGCCGTACCGCATTGCTTCGAGCAGGGTGACCATCCCGGAGTCAGGGAGCGAGAGGCCGAGCAGTTTTGAACATTCGGACGCATCTATCACCCGATCGACGGGTGCAAGCGTGGGCACTTCGGAATCACCGATCGTTATGCTCTCGATGTCGGCTCCGTTCTCTGCAAATGCCGTGCATATGATGTTGACCGCGGTCATGACGGCCCGCTGGTCGGTCCCCGTGGTATCCAGCAGGATGTTTGCCGTGCTGGTTGTCACCCTCGTCAGCTCCCCGTTGATGATGGGAGGAAACGAGAGAACGTCTCCGTTGGCATCGACGATGAGGGGATACCGGGAATACGGCTCCACGATGTGGGCATAGTCACGTCCCTTGGGATGCTCCGTCAATATCTCCCTCATGGTCATCTCCCTGTCAAAATCGAGAGGGACGAATGACGTGTCGGGGTCCGCGGCCAGGTACCGGAACGGTGGCTTCACCGAGTCAAGGTCGTGGATACCGATGGCAACCTTGCCCCGTCCTCGTCCCACCGCCCAGTGCAGGGACTCCTGGAGCCCCATCAGGCTGACGATAGACTCCTCGTTGAATGATACGTTCCTGATGACGGCAGAACCAAGGTACGGTCGTATGCCTGAGAGTCCCGGGTCGATCGAGAAAGACATGCCTGACGGTTCGACCCTGTACTCCGGCAGGCCGGTCTCTATTCCCAAAAAGCCACGCATGGCCCGTGCAACCCCCTCCGTCGAGAAGAGATCGGGGCGGTTGGTAAAGAACTCGATGTCGGCGTGATCCTCTTCGATTCGCTCTATATCGGCCCCAAACATGGGTATTCTGGATAAAATGGTGTCACGGTCCGATCCGACCAGTTCCTCCAGGTATGCGTAGGGAAGGCTGATTACCGGCATCCGCTCACCCCACCTCTCTCTGGATATCGCAGACGGGACTCTCCCTGACCCACTCGATATCGCTCCGGTAGAGCTGCCGCAGGTCCTTCAACCCTATCTTCAGCATCGCGAGGCGGGAGACCCCGAGGCCCCATGCAAGGACAGGGTGGGAGAGGCCGTTTGCCGCACAGACTTCCTCCCGGAAGATGCCTGCGCCACCAAGCTCCACCCACCCGAGACCATCGACCCATACCTCGGGCTCGACGGAGGGCTCGGTATAGGGGAAGTAGCCTGGCCTGAAGCGCACGTCCTCGAATCCCATCTGCACGTAAAATTCCCGTAAGAACCCGAGCAGGTGACGGAAGTTCACATCCCGGTCCATGACCACCCCCTCGAGCTGCTCGAACTCGGGGAGGTGGGTGGGATCGATTGCCTCCCTCCGGTACACCCTGCCGATCGAGAAGGCCTTGACAGGGGGTTTTGGGTTGTCGTGCAGGTACCTGATTGTGAGACCGGTCGTGTGGGTCCGGAGGACACACTGCCTGGCCCTGGAAGTGCTCCACTCCCCACCCCACCCTGTGGAGGAGGTCTCCCCTCCATGTTCGTGGATCTCCTTTACCGACTCCCACCCCGGGGGAAGGTCGCTCTCGCAGTCTAAAAAGAAGGTGTCCTGCATCTCCCTTGCCGGATGGTCCTGTGGCTGGAAGAGGGCATCGAAGTTCCAGTACGAACTCTGCACGATATCGCCGTAGATCTCGACAAATCCCATGTCAAGGAGTACCTGGCGCATCTCGTTGAGGAGCCGCTGGTACGGATGGATCTTTCCGGGGTAGACCCGGCGGGGGGGTGTCTTCACGCTGAACCTGCGCAGGCGGAGATCTCTCCATTCTCCCGAGACTATCTGTTCTGCAGAGAGCCTTTTGGTCTCCTCGGAGAGATCGAGGCCTCCCTCGACCGCCTTCTCACCTGCAGGCGTGAGCAGGATCGTGTAGGTGACCGATTCTTCTTCTCGGACAAGCCCTCGTTTGAGGAGGAGCCGGATGCCCTCGCCCTCGGAGCCGGGATTCCCGAGCGCTTCCTCGTCAGGGCCTCCTGGAGCATTGCCGGTCTTTTTGACCATTCCGTCCCTGATCTCCACCCAGCCTTTCTTCTTCATCCAGCCGATAGCGATACGGGCAAGAGGGTGCTTTTGGAGTTCCTTCATGCCGATCGAGTCACCGAAGGAGTCGTAGACCTGGCGTTCAGGAAGTCCGTCTTTCCTGTATTTTTCTCCTTCCCCGGTGAAGTGATACGAGACCGAGACATGCTTTTCAACGCGGACAAGCCCCCTGTCGCTGCACAGGTGCGCGTACTGTATCACCGACTCCTCGGTCGTATCCATGATCCCTGCCAGGGTGGAAGGATCAGCGGATTTCAGGGGCCCCAGTGCAAGGAGCAGCCTCTTTTCATTCAGCGTCAGTTCCATTTCCTCATTTCCCTACCATATCTCCAGATTATCGTCTGTTCCGGCCACCCGGGCTCTGCCCGGCAGGACTCGGTCTTCCCACCTGCACCCTCCAGGGTTGACGGTCAGTATGCCCCGCATGCAGGGCCGGTTCGTGTGCCGGACAACCTCTTCCACCACTCTCTCGCGGATAGTGCCGATCATGAGAAACACCTCTCGGTAAACCCCAGGACTTTAGAATACAGGGGATCCGGCAAAATTGCTGGTCCCCTATCGAAAGAAACAGAAAAAGTCCACTATCATGAAATCCCCGTAACAGAGAGAGGGTGATGCAGACATTCGTGTTTACCTAATTATTTGAGCGTTTTGGCGGTATTTATTCATTTCTGATCAGATCGGGACTGCAGGTGGTCTCCGGTTCCTTGCCGCATCCAGGCTTACAGGCTTACCAGGTGCTCCACTGCATCCATCTTCCCACGGAAATCCCGCAGGAATTCCAGCACCCTCTCCGCAGTCTCCTTCTTGCACTGCCCGCACATCATCTCCCCGGAGAGGCACCTGTTCCGGATCTCGTCGAGCTCGGAATCGTCCTCGACCATGTGGAAGAGGTTCAAGAGGAATAGCGGGCATTTGTCCGGTTCTCCGCCAAGTTCCTTCTGCTCTGCAAGGGTCGGCCTGCCGCCCGTGAAGGCCGCCATGATCTTCTTTCGCACGGCCTCGTCCGGTTCCTGGAACGTGATGGTGCTCTCCGGAATGCTGGATGACATCTTGCCTCCCTGGAGACCGGGGATAAACCGGTGGTAGGTCGATGACGGCGTGAAAAACCCGAAACCTCCATGGGAGAGTTCTATCTCGCGGGCGATCGCGGAGACATCGCTGCACGCGGAGCCCGGTATGTCCACGTGGCCCTCGTACTTTTTCGAACCGGGAAACGCCCTGTGCACGTCTTCGAGGGCTTTTGCCGGTGCGTTCTTGGACCGGACACTGATATAGCCG
>DAWO01000027.1:0-25596 GCA_002509485.1 Methanolinea sp. UBA477 | reverse complement strand
GTGTCCGGGGAGAACCCGTAGATAGACTGCAACTCGGAGAAGTTCACCTTTGTCGATGCCTCGAATGCCAGGTCCTTTAACCGGTCGTTCCTGCTCTGGAAATAGGTTTTGCCCTCGTACCCGAGGGCAAACAGGCATTTCAGGTACTCTCTCCCGTATTCGTCGCACAGTCTCCATGGAGTCTCCCTCACCGCGTGGGCTTCCCGGTCTGCTATCGTGATATAGCCGGACCCACCCTGGATCACGTGCCAGACAACCTCCTTCATCACCAGGAGGTGCCCCAGGTGCGGGTGCCCCGACGGCATGAAGCCGGTAAGGATGTGGAACGGAGACTTCTGCCGGATCGCTTCTGCGATCTGCCCGTAGTCGCGGTGTCCCACCACGATTCCCCGCCTCATGAAGTACGGCACCTCGGGAAGGATATCCGTGACTTCTGATATTGGTTCGATGCCGAATTCCGAAAAGAGCTTCTCGATCTCGACGGTCGGCTGGCTTGACCATGGATTTATCCCCTGATTCATCTCTTCAACTCACAGTTTCACGCGTGCAAATTCGACGTATTGTATTTTTGTAGTACATTCACAGCCAAACAACATCTTCTTTTTCACACTGTGAGCCAGGCGGACAGAGCGGGATATGGTACTCATGGGGAGGGAGACGCCCCGGGCGATGGCATGGACCAGCATTTCAGAGTGAGGTTTTTTGCCGGAATACACCCTGAAATGATGGCCGAACTTGTAACCGGTCCGGGGGGTGTAGCCCTTCGCCCTCAAGTCGTCGTAGACGCGCTTCTTCTCCTGCAGTTCAACATCCTGGGCGGCGATGCTTTCGGCATACAAATCGGGATCCTGGGTCTCTCCGTTCTTCTCAAGGGTGAGGATCCCCGCTGCTGACAGGTGGAGGATCTCGAGCGGGGAGAGCACCAGGCGGTCTTCATCGAGCCGCATCCCAAAAGACAAAATTCCTGTCGCATCCATCTCTGCCGCACGAACAATCGCCGCCTTTCCCACCAGGATACCGGAGAGAGCGGAGAGACTGGTTCCGGCTCCTGTCTCGGCAAGGACCGGTATCTTCACTTCATAGTAGGTGAGCTCGTTCTCATCGTCAACCACGGCGAGGACATGCTGTTTTCGCATGTTGGCAGAGGCGATCGCTTCCCCGATGAGGATGTCGAAATCGATGAGATCCCTTTCGGAAAGGACCCTGACGAGATACTGGGATTGCCCGCTTCCCGGTCGCTGGCCCCTCCGGAAGACACGGAAGTCATACGGGCCCGTCTGTATCGCGTAGCCGCGTTCCCTGATATCGCGGTACACAAGAAAATTCCGCAAAAAATCCGGTTTTTCCGCAAATAANNAGGTAGGCTGCCTCCTCGGGGGCGAGGCGGAGACCTGCCTTCTCAGGCCTTCCATAGCCACTCTGGTCGTACAGGGCACGTCCTTCCGAACCGAGAAGCACCCTGTCCCCGTCAAATCTGGCTTTCATTTGGGAATTATTGGACGTCTGCGGTAATAATGTACGGTGCATGACCCTCCTGGAGGACGGGATGCTTGAATACGGGCATACAGGGCGATATACTGCATGTTGCGATACAGTACCAGGATACATCCGGAGAGAGATCGGGGATGAGAGGATATCCCGAAAAATTACAAAGATCATTCATAAGAAATTCCAAATCCTGGAGTGTTTGGACAAAAAATTTGATTATTAAACCCTGATATAAAAAATAGCGTCAATTATAGACTCGCGTGCGTCACGCGACTCCCGCCCGGTTAGATTACATAAGTAATACTATTGTAATACTTTCGGGCAAATTGCGGTCCTTTTGTAGAAGAACTTATAGAACGATACGAAAAACCTCTGTTCTGTAACGGTGGTCCGGGCCCCGGGCAGGGTCCGGGCCGCCAATCTCAGGGGTAGTTCCAGTGGTGACGGCAGACAGTGCATGCAGTAGTATAAATGTCGCAGGGTTTCTCGATCTCTCGACCGTGAACGGACCTGGCAGGAGGGCGGTACTCTGGGTCCAGGGCTGCCCGTTGTCCTGCAGGGACTGTTTCAACAGTGAACTCCGGGAATTCGTTCCAGGGATATCCATGACTGTCGGGATGGCATCTGAAAAGATCCTCGGGATTCCCGGGATCGAGGGAGTCACCTTCTCAGGCGGGGAGCCTTTCTGCCAGGCAAAACCCCTCTCCGCCCTTGGACGGGTAGTGAGGGAGGAAGGACTGAATATTGTGACGTTTACGGGATTTCCCTACCACTACATCAGAAAGAAGGACAAGCCCTCGTGGAACAGCCTCCTGGAGGTGACCGATCTCCTGGTGGCAGGACCATTCATCCCCCGCCTCCGGTGCAGCGTCCCCATGGTCTCATCGTCAAACCAGCAACTCGTCCACCTCTCCGGCAGGCTCGCGGGAAGAGAGGGGGAATGTCCCGATGCAGGGGAGATCACCGAATTCTCGATATCCCCTGGAGGTGAGGTGACGGCCACAGGCTACCGTGCAGGTCTCCTCGCAGGGCTTAACCGCACCGGCCTGCCAGGAGAGGAGGGATTCTAATATGTCGCATTTCAGCCGAATCAAGACAAAAATCAGGGACCGCACAGTTCTCACCGATTGCCTCAGGGACATGGGCTACCAGGTCAGAAACGGGGGAACCATCCAGGGATACGAGGGAGTGCAGGAAGTCGATCTCGTCGCTTCATCCGGAAAGGGGTACGATATCGGTTTCGTCTCCGACGGCGAAGGGTGCCTCGACATGGTTGCCGACTGGTGGGGTGTCAGGGATACGGACCGTCGCTCGATGGAGCGGGTACGCGACCGTATAACGAAGATCCAGAAGGAGTACGCGGTCCGGAACGTCATCGAACAGACAAAAAACCAGGGTTTCTCGGTTGTAGAACAGACGGAGGAGGGCGACGGATCCGTGCGGATAGTCGTCCGGAGGTGGGTGTGAGGAGATGAGCCAGGAAGAACCGGACCAGAAGAGCCAGATCAATATCTTTCTGCGTGCACGGGCGACCCTCATCGTCATCGTCACCGCAGAGGAGGAACGGGCAGTCAAGGTTCTGCGGGAGGTCTGCGACCAGTGGAACCCGCCAAGGCAGTGCCTCTCCTGGGATATCGTGGACGGATTTTTCGCAGTGACCGGGGGGAAGGCGAACGGGTGCAGTTCGCGTGATCCGCTTACGGCACTCGACGAACTGCAGAAGACCGATGAGAACGCGGTCATCATTCTCAAGGATTTCCACGAATTCTGGACAAACCCTGCAGTAAAACGCAAGTTACGAAACCTCTCCCAGAAGTTCCGGTTTTCCCGCCGCACGATTGCAATCATCACTCCATCGCTGAAGGTCCCGGACGAGATACGGGATGAGACCGTGATCATCCACTTTCCGCCGCCATCTGCACAGGAACTCGATGACGAACTGGAAGCGCTCACACGGTCCAGCGGCGTGTCGATATCGCTCACCCCCCTCGGACGGGAGAAACTCATTCAGGCAGCGCTTGGAATGTCCCTGAACCAGGCCAGGCGTTCCTTCTCGAAGGCCATCGTCCGGCATGGGAGACTGGACGACCGCGACATCGACGAGGTTGTCGCGGAAAAAAAGGATATCCTCTCCCAGAGCGAGGCGCTGGAGTTCTACAGCTCCACCGAGACTCCGGAGAACGTGGGCGGTCTGGCGATGCTCAAGGAGTGGCTCAGGCTCCGCGAGAGGGCGTTTTCCCGGGAGGCCAGGGAATACGGGCTTCCGTCTCCCAAGGGGATAGCCCTGATCGGAATACCCGGGACGGGAAAGAGCCTTGCCGCGAAGATGATCGCAGGCCTCTGGCGCCTCCCGCTCCTGCGGCTGGACGTGGGAGCCCTCTTCGGCAGTTTCGTGGGGGAATCGGAGGAGCGGACCAGGAGGGCACTCTCGCTTGCAGAGACCATCTCTCCCTGTATATTGTGGATAGACGAGATGGAGAAGGCATTCTCATTCGGAAACGGGGATTCGGGAACAAGCCAGCGGGTTTTTGCCAGTATCCTCACCTGGATGCAGGACAAGACGGCTCCCTGCTTCGTGGTGGCGACGGCGAATGATATCGCTGCACTGCCGCCTGAACTGTTGAGAAAAGGACGCTTTGACGAGATATTCTTCCTGGATCTCCCGGGATACGATGAGAGGAGGGAGATCTTCTCTGTTCACCTGAAGAAGAGGAGATGCCTGCCCGGGGAGTTCGATCTCGATGGCCTCGCACTCGCCTCCGAGGGCTATGTCGGGGCCGAGATCGAGCAGACTGTCATCGATGCGATGTACAGGGCCTTCAACCAGGAGATGAGAAAGATCACCGACGGCGATATACTCTCTGCCCTCAATGCACAGGTGCCACTCTCCGTCTCGCAGCGCGAGGTGATCTCAGGCCTCCGGGCATGGCTCTCTGAAGGGCGGGCCGTCTCGGCATCGGCAGAGGAGATCCCGAGGGATGATAGCTCGCAGATCAGGCTGGATCCCATCGATGAAGTCCAGTGATTCACAGAGCGCCGTCCAGGCCGGTGCGAGAGGTGGGGGGATGTACCGCATTCTCCCGTCCGTGTGGTCAGCACTCCGACACAGGGATCTCGCACATCTCTCCAGGGCTGCATCCCGGGGGGAGAGAGAGGCTGTACGGCTGCTGGCAGAGGGCGCATGCGGAGCAGACAGGGATCGTGCGGCGCGGGCAGGGGAGGCTCTCTCGTCGCTCGGGAACCGGGACGCAATCGAGTGTCTCTGCGAGTGCCTGCTCCATTCTGAGAACGGATCCCTCGATTCACTCTGCATACTGAACGGCTACGCCCCTGCGGACGAGGAGATACGGGCGGTATTCTACCTTGCCACCGGCCAGATCGACCGGTACAATGACCTCGACATCCTGGAGGACCGGCCACTGCTCACCGGAGGGTTTCACCGCGTGCCCGGACCGGCCAGGATGAAGGTGCTTTCGACTGCGAGAAGGGCGGGTATGGGCACCGTGATGGCCGATATCGTCTCCAGGCAGAATTCTCCTCCACGGGGAGCCTGCTCGTTACAGGAATGGCGGGAACTTGCACAGTCACTCGCCCTGGCGGGTGAATGGATGCGGATATGGAGACTTTCTTTCGATGCTCCCATTCCCGTTGCCGTCGAGATGCTGGCCATGGTGAAGAGGTCGGGCTGGAACCCGGAACCCCATGACGAATCGGCCTGGAAGAAGCTGGGAGGACTCCTCCCCGACTCCTGGACCTACCCGGATCCTACGGCGGAGCCGGCCGTTGTCCTTGACGGCCCACGCGAGGCGGTGAACCGGGTGGTGCTCCATCCGGACGGACGCCTGCTCGCAGCAGGAAGTTATGACGGGACGATCACCCTCTTCGGACTTCCCGGGGGTACACTCCTCCATTCCCTGCAAACCGGATGTGGCGAGATCCATGACCTCCGCTTCTCGCCTGATGGCAGGGTGCTGGCGGCTGCGGGGGCCAGTCCCGGCATCTGCCTCATCGACCCCGTGGAGGGGAGAGTTGTCAATACCGTCGGAAAAGAGGCCGGAGCGGCCAACCACCTGGTATTTCTGCCCGATTCAGAATCGGTTGTTCATGACGGGAGAGATGGGGGTATATACCGGACTCGTGTGGAAACGGGCGACACGACCACCCTTTTTCCAGGGGATAGGGAAACTGTCACCGGACTTGTGTCTTCCCTGTCGGGGGGGAGAATCTTCTGGGGTACTGAGACGGGTCGTATACGGTCACTTACCATTGGAGAGGGTGAGATCACTGATTATCCCGGACACAAAAACCCGGTCACATTCGTCTCCGGAACGTGCTGCGGGCAGTACCTGGTGAGCGTCGCAACAGGTGGAAAGATCCGGTTCCATGATACCGGATCGGGCAGAAGCGCGGGCCGCGCCGGGAGTAACGCGCTACGCTGCACGGCGGTGGCGGTAGCGGCGGGAGACCCACTGTGCGCCTTTGCAGCCGGGACAGGTGAGATATCTGTCGTTGGCATACCAGGAGGGTGTGTATTGGCGTCATTCGAGGTACACAAGGGTGGCGTGACGGCACTTGCATTCTCACCGGACGGATCGGTGCTGGTCGCAGGCGGAAGATCAGGTCAGGTCCACATCTGGAGGGTAGCGGATTGCAGGCTGATAAGGAGCGTGAAAGCACATGAAACACCCGTAGGATGTATCTCTGTCAATTCGGCCGGCACAGCGGTCGCAAGCTCGGCCTGGGACGGTTCGATCACGCTCCATTCGCTTGCGGATGGCGGACCAATCAGTTCAATGAAGGTCGATCCTGCCGGAATCTCGTCACTCGCTCCGGTACGGAACGGCAGCCTGATCATATACGGGACAGTGAACGGAAACGTGAGAGCCCGGAACATCCGGGATGGGGGGCTGGCCGCTGCCTTCAGCGCGTACACACCAGGTATCCGCTCGGTCGCTGTCGACAGCAGGGGGAGGTACGTCGCCTGTGCAGGTACGGACAGGACCGTGAATGTATGGAGGGTAAGGGACGGGTCACTCGCCGGGAACATCGCCGGAAATACGGGCAATATTCATTCGCTTGCCATGCACCCCGGGGACCACACCATCGCCGGTGCAGGATGGGATCACCTGATCCGGCTGTGGTCATTTCCGGGGGGAGACCTGCAGAAAGAACTCGGCGGGCACCGCAGCCTGGTGTCCTGCCTTGCTTTCTCCCATGACGGAGCATTCCTCTGCAGCGGGTCCAATGACCGGACCGCGAGGGTCTGGGGAGCCGATGGAGAGTGCCTCGCCGTCTGCGAGGGGCACCGACATGTCATCTCGTGCATCGCGATCTCCCCTGACGATTCATTGTTCTTCACGGGGAGCAGGGACGGGACGGTGCGTGCCTGGTCCCTGCCTGATGGGAGAGAACTCGCATGCCTCGGCCCACATTCATCACATGTATCTGCTCTTGCATCCGGGCCGGACCCGGCTCTCCTTGCAGCAGGCTGCGAAGACGGCTCGATCCGGCTGTGGGGGTTGCCCGACGGCGAGCTGATCAGGCAGTTCAACGATCACGCATCGCCGGTCAGGGGTCTTTCCATCACCGGCGAGGGGGATATCCTCGTTGCCGGGTATGAAGACGGGATGCTCTGGAGCCGGCCCCTGCCCTGGACCAAACCCCTCGACCTGGCACTGCCAGAAGACCTCGAATGGGTCTCCCGCCAGGTTCTGAATGGAAGGGCCGGCCCCCGGTCGTCGCGGTACCAGTGGGAATTTTTAGAGACACTCCTCAGGGTCAAATTCCGGTGGGAGATCGGGCACTGCAATCACGATATGCGGATCGGACCCTTCGACATAGAGATCGTGGAGTGAGTGAATGGCTGATAGAAAGAACAGGGTTCCAGACAGGATTGCCATCGATTTCGGTACGAGCAATACCGTGATCTCGGCATGGAATGACGATCTCGGAGATGCGGAGACGCTTGACCTTCCAGGCTGGTCGAAGACGTTTGCCGCCGATAAAACAGGAGAAAGCAACGAGGAGGTATCTGTCATTCCGTCCCTGATACATTTCGCCTGCTCCGGCCAGCAGTGGATAGGACGCCAGGTGGATGAACAGGACCTTTTGGACGCTCCATCGACCGTCCGGTGGATGAAACACTACCTGGCAGGCAAAAGCCCGGTCCGCCTCAATATCAACGGTTCGTCATTGAGCTATTTCGAGGCCGGTGAAGCATTTCTCCGGAGCATCCTTGCCCAGCTCATGGAACGCTGCAGGAGCCGTGGCCACGATGCAGAGATCGTCTTTTCCGTACCGGTGGAGGCGACAGAACAGTACGGCGACTGGATCGGAACCGTCGCCGGGAAGGCAGGAGTAACCCGCTTCCGCCTGATCGACGAGGCCTCGGCTGCGGCCCTCGCATACCAGGTCAGTCTCTCTCCTGGCGATTCATTCATGGTCATTGACATAGGCGGTGGAACAATGGATGTGTCCGTGGTTGCGGTGGATGCGGATCTGTCCACTCCTTCACAAAGACGGTGCCGTGTACTGGGAAAAGCCGGAGACGACCTTGGCGGTATACACATCGACAGGTGGGTGGTGCAGGAGGTCCGGGAGAGAGCAGGGATCGGGAGAGAGGCAGATGTCAGCAGGGCTCTCCTCCGGGCCTGTGAAAAGGCAAAGGAGATCCTCTCCTTTGAAGAGTCGGTGTGCATCGGCAGGGATGGATCAGTCGGTGAACTCGAAGAGCCGCTGCTCTTTTCGAGAGATGACCTTGAAGAACTGCTCGATTCCCATGACTTCTTCTCCCGCATTCATTCCACCATCCAGCGGGCGATGAATGCAGCCATCTCCCGGGGATACACGGAGGACCGGATCCGCGCTGTCGTGATGGTCGGAGGATGCAGCGCCATTCCGTCCATCCAGTCTACGCTTCGCAGGAGGTTCGGGAACTCACGGGTGTTCGTAGACCGCCCGATCGATACGGTTGCCCGCGGGGCAGCCGCATTTGCCGCAGGAGTTGGATTTTCCGACAACATCCAGCACGATTATGCGATAAAATTCTGGAATAGCGATCGATCATCCCATGAATTCAGGACGATCGTGAAGAAGGGCACACCGTACCCGAGCACCGGCCCCGTCGCCACGCTCCGCATCCGCGGGACTTATGAAGGCCAGACACAATTCGGCATCCCGGTCTACGAGATCGGAGAGAATGGCGGACGGAGAGGGGGGGATGAACTGGAGATAGTCGCCGATTCCAGCGGATCCATGAGGCTGATCGGGATGCAGACACGTATCGATGAGGGCAGGACCCGTTTCTGGATGAACGAGAATACCCCGACGTTCCTCGTGGCCGACCCTCCTGCCGCATTGAATGAAGTGCGTTTTGAACTGATTTTTGGGATTGACAGCAACCGGCGTCTCCTTGTGACCTCCCGCGACATGAAGACCGGCGGGATGGTGACACGGGACCACCCGGTTGCACGGCTGATATGAAAAAACGGAGATTGAGAAGATGGAGATGCAGGAACTGGAAATAATTGTTGAAACTGATGGAAACACGATCGTCCACGTAAAAGGCGCAGAAGGGAGCGAGTGTCTCGATATCACCGGTGCCCTCGAGGAGAGGCTCGGTACGGTCACGGACAGGACATTCACTGCAGATTATTACGCGCAACCGGATCATGCCCGGACCAGGGAGACCCTCGCAGAAAAGAACAGCCCTAGTTTTCGGACCTGACATGGACAACCGAACCGGCAGGATGAATGGCGATTGGTCCCTATTCGCCCGCGAGCTGCCGGACTTTTAAGATGTTGCCTGCATCGTCCCTCCGGGAATCGACAGGTGTCTCGCAGATCAGGGGGCGGGTGAGGAAGAGATCCTCTCTTAACATGCTGGAAAATCCCTCCTCGCCGATGGCCCCAAGACCGATATGCTCGTGGCGGTCAAGCCCGGATCCAAGTTCGCCTTTCGTGTCATTCAGGTGGATCACCCTGATCATATCCAGCCCTATGATCGAATCGAGCGCGTCCACGACCACTCCTATCGCCCCGGGTGTCCGCAGGTCGTACCCGGCGGCAAAGGCATGACAGGTATCAAAACAGACGCCAACCCTGTTGATCTGCGTTATTCTGTCGATGACTGCGGCGATATCCGCGAACGTGCTGCCCACCCCGTTCCTCTCGCCGGCGGTGTTCTCCAGCAGGAGCATGACGTTGTTGTCAGCCGCATCGAGTGCACGGTTTACCGCCGCTATGACACGCCTGCGGCCATTCTCTATCCCGTCCCCGAGATGGTGGCCGAGGTGGGTGACAAGATATGGGATGCCGAGTTCACCGCACCTGGATATCTCGGCAGCAAGATCCTCCACCGACTTCTCGTGTAGCTCTTCCCTCGGGGTTGCAAGGTTTGGAAGGTACGGCATGTGAACAACGACGGGAGAGATGGAGGTCTTCTCCAGTTCCATTCGGAAACCTGCAGATATCTCCGGGTCAAGCGGTTTGAACCTCCATCCCCGCGGATTTCGCGAAAAGATCTGGAACGTGTCGCAGCCGATCTTTTCTGCCCTGTCCACCGCGTTTACGATGGATCCGGCGATTGAGACGTGAACACCCACCCGTATCATACTCGTATCCTTCTTTTGAGTCTGGATCCCGGAACCTTAATTGCTCTGGTTCGGGGATAAGACTTTCAGGTTCCCGTGTTTACCGATCGATTGTAAAAAAAGCACATGATCATTCCTTTTTGGGAAACGGCATCATCATGAATGTGAAAGGAACTACCTCGCTGAAAACTGGTGCTTCGTGTGAATCACGTTACTCATCGTCAGCAGGTGCTTCGCTCAAAATGTCGCGGACCTCTTCGAGAACCGCTGCTTTATGAAAAGGTTTTATGATATAGCCGGATGCTCCGAATTTCACTGCGTCACGAACAGAGTATTCCTGGTGATCCCCCGTGCATATCACCACCCTGATAGACGGATCGATCTCCCTGATCACTTTCAGTGTCTCGATGCCACGCATCTTTGGCATGACCAGGTCAAGGATCACCATCTGAGGCGAGAGATCGCGGACCTTCTGTATGCATTCCTCCCCGTCGCCAGCCTCGCCGATTATCGTGTGTCCTCCGGATACCAGGATCTGCTTCAAAAGGAATCTCGCCATTTCCGAATCGTCGACCAAGAGGACATCAACCATACTGACTCCAACCCCGGTTATCCCGTGTTGATATATACAAAACAGGTGATCCGAGAATAAAAAGGTAATCCTGTGAATCAAACACCATAACGGCATCTCTTGTTTCAGAAACCGGCTATTTTGAACCGGTCTATCCCCTTTTTTGGAAAACCGCACCCGGGTGATGAACCCGGCCGGCCATTATTCCAACCTGGACCATCGTATTATTTTATATAACGTTCTGATCGACTCTTCTCCGGTGAGCGGGGTAATCCCCACTTGCCAGCAGAGCGGTCTTTCCGGGAACCGGACCGGATGGAAAATTCGTGCCTCGCCATCCGTGGAAGGCCCAAGAGATGCCGTTTCTGAAAAGACAGATGTAGGAAAACAACGAAGAGACAAAGACAGGATCATCGGTCGGCGTCCTGTCTTTTCCATGCTCAATCGGCTACAAGGTATGGTTTAGCAGCCAGCGATATGGTAAGGGTATGACTGATTCCCTTAAATACAATACTATTTTTTGGGCATGATGCGTGAGACCTCCTGGTGGACCGCCCTGCCAAAATCGTCTGTTGTGGCATCCCCACCAAGGTCTTTTGTCCTGATCCCGCGTTCTGTCACGTTTTGTATGGCCTGCTCCACCAGCTCTGCCGACCTGTTCTGCCCGATATGGTTGAGAAGCATGGCGGCACTGCGTATGGCCGCGATGGGGTTGGCGATATGTTTTCCTGCGATGTCCGGCGCACTCCCGTGAACCGGTTCGAACAATGCGTGGTTACTTCCGATATTCGCACTCGGGAGAAGCCCCAGGCCTCCGACGAGGTACGATGCCACATCCGAGAGGATGTCTCCGAACATGTTGGTGGTCACGATGACGTCATGGTCGGCAGGATGCTGGAGTACATCCAGGCAGAGGGCGTCTATATACGATTCCCTGAATTTCACGCCGGCCGATCTTGCCTCTTCGATGCAGATGTCACGGAAGAAGACGTCGGATTTGAGCACATTCGCCTTGTGCCCTATGGTCAGACAGCGACGGGTTGCCGCACACCTGCAGGCATACCGGGCAATCCGCTCGCTTCCCTTTCTTGATACGCACCGGACCGTGCAGGCCTGGTCCTCCTCGATCTTCTCGATTCCCGAGTACAGTCCCTCGGTATTCTCCCTCACGATAAGCATGTCGAAGCCTTTTCCGCGGATGGGGCGGACGTTCGCATACAAATCCAGGGCCTTTCGGATCTGGACCACGACACTCCGGTAGTCGCGGGACGGAGGGGTTGTGACGGCACCGAACAGGATTGCGTCCGCAGACTCCAGGAGAGAGAGATCCGCCTCCGTTATCGCCGTTCCCGTCTTTTCCCACCGGCCAAGGCCCGCTTCCACGGGGAAAAATTCGAATTCGGGATGCAGAAGGGCAAGAATATCCACGGCGACGGGGATAACCTCTCTTCCGATCCCGTCACCCTCGACTACCGCGATCTTCATGAACGCTCTCTCCATTGTCTCAACAGTTCAACGACCGCGTTGTATACCCGCCGGGGGCTCGCCCCCCAGTGAACCACGGCTCCGAATTTGCCCCCGTACATGCCGATCCCCTCACGTTCACTGCGGCAGCACCGTGCGATAAACGGTTCGTCGGTCACCATCCCGACAGGGCAGATGTCACGCAATTCAAAGTCTTCTCCATAGCACTCACGGAAGAGCTGCGACGCCGTCATGCAGCCTGCCACGGTCTCCCCTCCGAGCATGAGGTCCGCATCGAGGGTCTTTTGAGATCCCGAAGCCCGGCAGGGGTACACGTCGGCTTTCACCTGCGAGATATCCCGGAGATTGTGTGAAAAGGTCACATCCAGCTCCCCGAAGATCCCGGTCTCCTCGAGATCCCGGATTGCCGCCGAGAGTGTCGGGCGCGGTGGCGTCACGTCATAGACCTGGACAGTGGTGAATGCGCCGGGATCCGGGTCCAGGACGAAGGTCACATGCTCGTCGAGCCCGGTGAATATCGTGCACCGGGACCCGCTTTCACTGGCAAGCCGCAGAAGCTTTGCCCGGTCATTGATCTGGACCTTCTCGGGGTACACCCGGATCTCTTCGGGCCCGGCGAGGACGCGGACATCCAGGATATCTCTCATCAGCCCGTCTCCTGAAGGATCCGGGTTCACCTCGAGCAATTCAAGGCCGTTGACCATCTCGCGGATGAGGTATCTCGAGAGAAAATAGACTTTATCACCGCACGGCCTGGCAGACGCGGTCCCGACTACCTTGTACTCCAGGGGAAATATCATCTTTTATCGCTCCAGTATGCCACAAGCCCGCCGGCATGCAGGATTTCACGCATCCTTGGCGAGAGCGGACGGATCGGATAACTGCGGCCCCCTGTCTGCACCTCTCCACCGTCGAGGTCGACCATGATGTCTTCCCCTTCAACGCACTCACACCCGGACTCTATCACCGGAAGACCGACATTTATCGAATTCCGAAAGAATATGCGGGCGAATGTGGGAGCGATGACAGCCAGTACACCCGCCTCTTTCAATGCTACCGGTGCCTGCTCGCGCGAGGACCCGCACCCGAAATTTTTGCCTGCCACGATGACGGAGCCTTCCAGTCTCCCGGCGAGCGCGGGATCGAGATCCTCGAATGCGTGCGTGGCCCAGAGACTCCGGTCTTTTGTCCGGAGGTACCTTCCCGCGATGATCATGTCGGTATCGATATCCTCACCGAGACAGACCGCCTTCCCGTGTATCTGCATCTCATCCCTCCCGGACTGCCAGTTCTCCGGCCAGTGCACTCGTTGCCGCGGTAGCCACCGAGCTGAGGTAAATCTCCCCCCCGACTCCCATCCTGTTCCTGAAGTTCCTGTTCGCCGTCGAGAGACAGATCTCGCCTTCGCCGATCACGCCCATGTGGGCACCCAGACACGGACCGCACCCGGGTGGGAGAAGCACGCATCCTGCCTGTACAATATCGGCGATCACGCCTGTGCCGGCTGCCCGCAGCAGTACATCGCGTGAAGCAGGAGCGACGACGGTCCGTACCCGGACCTTCTTCCCTTTCAGGATCTCTGCCAGTCGTTCGAGGTCGTCGTAGCGGCCGTTTGTACACGTACCGATAAAAACCTGGTCAAGGGGAAGGCCCAAAAGATCGCCTGCAGGTCTTACGGAATCGACGCGGGGCGGGACTGCGACGACGGGGACGATATCATCCAGGTCTATCCCCATCTCCTTCTCGTACCGGCACTCTTCCGGGTGCTGGATTGCAGTTTTCCGGCCTGATTCGGAGAGGTACCGTTTCGTGACTTCATCTGCGTAGAAAAGACCGGTTTTTGCCCCGGTCTCGACGGCAAGGTTGCTCACCGTCTGCCGGGAGTCCATGGAGAGACCTGCCACACCGTCCCCGACAAATTCGATGGAACGGTATGTAGCGCCGTCCATGCCAAGCCGCCCGACATACGTAAGGGCAAGATCCTTCGCCTCTGCGGGATTCTGTAAATGCCCGTCCAGCTGGATCGCGATGGTCTCGGGCACGCGGAACCAGCTCTTGCCCGAGACCCATATGGCGGCCATATCGGTAGCTCCGACACCGGTGGCAAAGGCACCAAACGCACCGAGAGTACAGGTATGGGAATCTGCCCCGACGATGATCTCCCCTGGCAGCGCAGATCCTTCCCCCATCACCTGGTGACAGATCCCGCCGCCCACATCACAGAAATGGAGCCCCATGGATCGGGCGAATGTGCGAAGCTCTGCCTGCAGCCCTGCGGTCGTGGAACTGTTGGCGGGAGCTATGTGGTCAAAGAGCAGGTACACCCGTTCGGGGTGCGCAACCGTATGTGTGCCCATCTCATGCCATGCTTCCAGGGTGAGAACCCCGGTTCCGTCGTGTGCATAGGCCCTGTCCACCTCCCTGTCAACGAACTCTCCTGCCGTCCCCAAAAGAATCCGTTCCGAGAGCGTGCTCATGAAACGGTCTCCTTCCTGGCGTGGCGGATCAGTGCGGTCAGGGTCTCGGGTGTGATCCCGCACTTGCTCTCCCCCAGTTCCTTCACCTCGTCAAGGATCTGGCAGATCTGTTCCTCGTTGAGCGAGTACCCAAGCCCTGCCACGACATGCTCGAGCGCCTTCTTGCCGGTGTGCTTGCCGAGGATGAACCGCCGCTCCTGTCCAACGAGCTCTGGCATGAAATACTCGTAGGTGGCGGGATCTTCAAGGATTGCGGCTATGTGAATCCCGCTTTCATGGGCGAACGCGTGCTCGCCCACAACGGGTTTCGTCTTCTCCATGCGTATACCCGAGAACTCCTCGACCATCTTCGAGAGGGCAAGCAGGTGTGAGAGATCGTATCTCTCCACGCCGCCCTTCACCTGGACTGAGACGAGCACCTCCTCGAGAGCCGCGTTTCCTGCCCGTTCGCCGATACCGTTTACGGTGGTGTGGAGCTGGAAGGCCCCGGCCTGGGCCGCAGTCACCGTGTTGGCGGTTGCACACCCCAGATCGTTGTGGCAGTGTACGCAGAGCGGGGCTTTTGAGGATGAGACCAGTTCAGACATGATCGTATACATCTCTGTGGGGAGAAGACAGCCCACCGTGTCAGCGAACGAGACGAGATCGGCACCGTGCTCCCGGCCCTTTCCATACACGTTCTTCAGGAAGTCCAGGCTGGTCCTTGATGCGTCCTCGGCAGCGAACCGCACCTCGAGACCGTGGTCTTTTGCAAGGTCGATCATCGCCAGTGCATCGGAGAGGACCACATCGCGGGGTTTCCTGTACTTGTGCCGGATGTGGAGATCGGAGGTTGCGATAAAGATACTCACCATGTCCACCCCGCAGTCGATGGCAGCCTCCATGTCGGTCTTTCGTGCACGGGCCAGGCAGCATACCCGTGCATCAAGGCCCATTCCTGCGATGGATCTCACACAGTCCTTCTCATACGGCGATACCACGGGGAACCCTGCCTCGATCACCTCGATGCCGATCTGATCGAGCATGTGCGCGATCTTTTGCTTCTCTTCACAGGTAAAGGAGACCCCGGGAGTCTGTTCTCCGTCTCTCAGGGTCACATCACAGATCTCAATATGCCACGGTTTCATGTTCTCTCTCTTCCGGACACGCTCCGGATACCAGCACCGTCATCGGCTTCTCTGCCGGACGGATCAATTCTTCGAGCAGCTTTCTGTCATCAGCCCCGACCACTACCGGATCGGCCCATCCCAGGTACCTCTCCGGTTCATACGAGGACTGGCCACCGGTCATCCCCATGCACCGGTTCACCAGGACAATGCAGAGAAGGGGTGTCTTCTTTTCGTAGACATCGATGAGGGCTGGAAGACCGGAATGGAGGATTGCGTAATCTCCGATCAGGGCAACCCCCGTACTCCTGGCAGCGACACCGATTGCCGAACCAAGCCCGAAGCTTGCAATGCTGATCCGGTACGGCGGGTTCATGGTAAGGATCGAGCACCCGGCATCTGCCACGGCCCGGATCCCCCTCTCCTGCATGAGCGAGAAGAGCGGTTTGTACGGACATTCACGACACAACGTGCGAAAATAACCTCTCTCCTCCATCCTTTCCGGAGCCGCAGATGCCGCCGGCGGCACAACCAGGCGGTGCTCCCTGACAAAGGGCCTTCCAAGCTCCTTCACACCGGCCAGGAGATCCGGTGCTGCCGGGGGCGGGTACACGGTCACGACCCGGGATTCGGCCCGCACGGCACCTGCCCCCAGGTCTCCTCCCGCGATCCGGTTCAGCGGCGATTCGCGGGACCACTGGAACATCGCCGCATATGCCCGCTCTGCCTCCATGGTCTTTCCCTTCATGGTAAGCCCGGGGTCTGCCAAATGCCCGTCCAGGTCGACTCTTCGCACCCGGTCGGCGACACCCGTTCCGAAGAGGAGATCGGGAGTCAGGCGAACGATGGCAGGCCTGGAAAACTGCTCAGAAGCCTCGAACGCCGCTTCGACGGCAGAAAAACAGGTCTCCGGGCCGGGCTCGAGCACGGGTACCTGCGCCAGTTCACCGTAATACCGTGAATCCTGTGCGTTCTGCGATCCTGCTGCCTCGATATCGTCACCGGCGAGGATGATCACGCCCTTCCGGAGACCCTGTGTGACAGCCTGCACGAGGGGATCGGCACACGCATTGATCCCGACATTCTTCATGACCACCGCCGCTCTTCTTCCCGAAATGGAGTCGCCAAGTGCGTATTCCATCCCCACCTTCTCGGATATCACGATCTCGGCACCGGTCTTCTCAGCGATGCCACTCACCGGGTACCCGGGGACTGCATAACAGCGGTCCGCACAGGCGAGGAGGGCCTCTGCAACGATCTCTTCTCCGGAAGATCCGGTCATTCATCCCTCCATGGCACAAGGTCACAGCCGCTGCATGCCACGCACATGGATCTCGCCTTCGAGGGATCAAGCCCGGCCAGGAGAAGGGCATTCTTCTGGATCTCGTACAGTTTCAGGAGCCGCTCCGGGGACGGACGGTCAAATTCCGAGAGCCGGGCGGCAGGATTCAGGGGTCGAAGGACCGGGATGACACCCATTCCGCAAAGCCTCCTGATGCAGGCCTCCATCTCCCCGTCGGTCTCGCCAAGACCCACTATCACGTTCGAAAAGACGTGGTTCCGGGAGAAGAGTTCCACCGAACGTCCGAGGACATCCCCCATCAGGGCATAATCAAGACCGGGGCACATCTCTGAAAAGAGGGACTCTGTCGCGGCCTCGACATTGAACTTGACCTCGTCGACACCGAGGCGTGCGAGGGTTTCGGGCGTCTTCTCCGTCGGATAGATGGAGACACCGATAGGCAACCCGAATCTGCCAAGCTCCCTGATCACCTCCATGACATACGCCTCCTCCTCTTCGGGAGTGGAGAGAACCCCACTCGTTATCGATATCGAATCAACACTCCCGATGACACTCTCCACCAGTGCGACGATCTCCTGTATGCTCTTTCTCTCTCCTCCAATCTCCGGGACCTCGCAGTAGCGGCACCCGTAGATGCAGCTGGCGGTCACCGTGATGTAGGCCTGGCGTGGGCAGTGAAGTGCCACGGGCTCCAGCCGCCCGGGAACGGACTCATCCCCGACCACCAGCTCGGCCCGGCCGTCTCCCAGGTGGCGTATGGATACCGGCGACGAAGGGTCCAGGCCAAGCCTCACCCGCCGTTTCCCGACGGCAAAGAAGATCGAACCCTCTCCGCCGGCTCCCGGACCTGCTGCTGACCGAGATATGTAGCGGGCCGCAGGCTCTCCGGCAAGGCGGGCAGAACCGATAGAGAGGAGCAGGGCTTTCAACTCTTTCCAGTGCATAACAGGAGAGCCTCCTCGTATCGCGTATAGAATGGAATGGCCGCCACCGCACCCACGATCCCCCGCCCTTTCATCACCAGGCGAAGCCTGCTGTTCCCGAGAGATTCTATCGCGGCGGGGTCGACCTGGCCGCGTTTCGCCTCCCACGCGAACTCCACGAGTTCGCCTGGATCAAATCCCGTATATGCTGCCATACCGGTATCGTCCGAGAGGGTATACCGCTCAAGCAGCGAGCGGTATCTCTCGATCAGGCGGCCGGGATTCGTGGTTGCGAACTCGCAGACGATACTCACGCAGTTCTTGGTCCGAAACTCGACCGGGAAGAGCTGCACGATGGTATGCGAGAGATAGCACGATTCGTCATCTTCGACGGCCCGTGCGATGTTGTGCGCGAGGGTCCATGTCGCACCCTCCTCCGGGGTGTCTGTATCGTCCACCCCGATCAGGACACGCTGGTTCCTCGGGATCCAGACTGTTGATCCTGCCGTGCGCCCCCCGCCGGAGGGATCTGTCCTGCACCTGGTGACCCCTCCTGCCAACGACCTGCAGCTCGAAGCCCCCACGCCGCCTCCGCCCATGCCAAGGTAGGAGACGGCGATCTCACGGTCCCCGATGGAGACACCACAGATCCCTGCCGGAAACGCAGACCCCACAAGATCCAGATCGGCCTGCCCGGAAACGAGCTGGTACCGCATGGTCGATCCCACGTTCCGCACGCTCCTGACAAGCGGGCTCCTGGCATAGTGGTGCCTTGACCACATCGCCCCGCCTATGCAGTCGAAGAACTCGATTAATTCAACGTTTTCTCCGTTCTCATCAGCTATCCCCACTATCCGGGGATAATGGACGATGTAGGGCTCAGCGAGTTTCTCCATAGAGACCTGCCGCTTCGATTCCCCTGTTCGCCCACAAAACAGCTCCGAGAGCCCCGATCCGCCCCTTGCTCTCGAACCGGTCGATGAAGGTGATCCCAAGTTTTTCTGCTGCCAGTTCAGCATCTTCCCTGGTCATTATCCTGGTTTTCACAGCTTTTGCCGTATCATTCCAGAGCTCGCCCGGATCGAGCGGCTCGATTCCTGAAAAGAGAGCGATACCGGTGTCGTCGCTGTAGGTGTTCTCACTGACAAACGTATTCACGTAGTCGAGGAGGGCCTGGACCGCACCGGGTCTCACTGCAAAGTTCAGGGCGGAACCCACGCAGTTGGTGGTCTTCTTCGGGGCCTCGGGGTTCAGCTGGACAAGCCTCATGTTCAGGTACTCCACACCCTCTATATCGAGCCCTTCTGCACACTTGAGGGCCATGACCCANNCACACGGTTCGTGCGTGCACCGCCCACCACCAGGTCATCTTCTGTCGGATATTCCACGCGGATCACTCCCGGCGCCTGGGGCAGGCAGGCTGCAACGCCTACCCCGGCACCTGCCATGCCGGCCCAGGACGTGATGACCTCGTCGCCGGCGACCGATACCCCTTCCAGCGCCTGGCCGCCGATCTCTTTCGAAGCAGCACCGAAGTGCACGGGAAAACTTCCGAGACGTGCGGTCATGGTCATGGTTGTTCCCTCGACAGAGCAGGACTCGCAGGCGCCACCGGCACGCATCCGGTTCGCGGCGTCCCATTCGATCGGGCCCCGTGCCCGGCAATGCTCGACGATCTGTGCAAGGCCACGGGTCTCGTCCACCATCACAAGAAATTTTCCGCAGAAGAGGCGGCCGAACTTGTCCCGGACCATATCAGGGGTATAGGTTTGCATCTGTTCGTCACCGAAAATATCGTTAACAGAATATTCGGCAACAAATCTATTTAAGAAGATCGCTTGGTCCCTGGAAAAAAGAGATTTAGAGAATTCTGGAGAGTTCAAACTTGAAGGGGCCAAGATTGCCCCCGAAATTCCCTGCGCTGATGAACCTGACACCAGGGACCATAACAGCTGCATTGATTCCCGCTGCCATCGCCCCGGCAACGCATTCCTCGTCCAGGCCGTCGATAACGATCTCGTATACCGCTTTCACCCCTGCCGGTATCTTGCTGTCAGGCACCTTCTCACGGAGTGTCGGGCAGTACTTTTCATTGGTGCTGGCAGGCATGAACTTGTACTTGTTCGAGCCCACCTTTGATCCGCTCGCAACGACTCCGCCGGGGAAACTGGTGATGACCCCGCATACGGCGGAGATTGCATCGACTGCAGCCTGGGCACCCATCAGGGCTGCCATCTGGTTCTCTCCCATCACGAAGAAATTACCCCCGGCGACGCCCTTGACGATTCCAAACTCTTCTTCCCCGACATATTCACCTTCCATGATCGGGATTACCCAGCAGTTACGGCCGCCCACTTCCTTCTTGTACTCGTACCCGTCACCGAAGAAATGCAGCTTCACCGGAATCTTCTCTTCCGCATCGGGAAGGCCGTCGAATACTGCTGTCGTAGCCGAGGTCAGAACGCACTCGGCCAGGCGCTCCACGACCTGTTCTTTGAGTTTCTTCTTGGATGCGCAGATCAGGATGGATATGCCTGGCCTTCCGTCGGGTGTCTCGTCGGGTGCAAGTATTCCCTCGATCCCTGCTTCGCAGGGACAGCCGATGGCTGATGTGGCAAAGCCGGTTGCTTCGACAGCGGCCCGGTACGCCCAGTCTTCAGTCACTGCAGTGATTATTATCCTGGAAATCCAGGTAGGAAACGCTTCCGCGTAGGTATCGTCAATAGGTACACCGTTAATCTCCATTCCATTACCTCTTTTACACAATCATAACATGATGTTGATAGAAGAACGTTTCTTTTTGCCCCGCCACCAGGGGAGGGGATGAAAAAGACGGCTCTCTGCCTGCTGACAAAATATCCACTCCGGGATGCAAAAAACCCACTTTCGATACCCTGCAGGCGCTATCGGTGATCTCATGAGAAAAAACCGTCATTTTATGCGCGATCCGCTCAAAAAAAAGCCTCTGATCTTGTTCTGGCATCCGCCTGGAATGAGGCTCTAATCCTGTGAAATCAGATAATTTTTCATATAATATATTAGCTTTACTATATGACCCTGGAGAACCGTGTAGATCGCAGGGTTTTCCGGGCTTTTTAAGGCCAATCATGTTAATTCATCGATCAATTAATACAAACTAATTAATCTTCTTTCAGGTATTACGAGCCAACAAAAGAAAAAATCAGAAGAGTTTATCTATATTAGTTAACTATTCTTCTTTAGTCGATTTTTTAATCGATTCAAAGCTGGTGCGTGATAAAAAAATGGCATTTGCATTGCATGTTAACATGGAACGTTGTACCGGCTGTAATAATTGTGTGGTCGCGTGCCCGGTTGACGCACTCGAACTCTACACTGTAGATCCAGCCACCAAAGAGAAGATCTACAAGGTAAAGCATGGCAAGGCGATGGTTCTTGATTTCAACCAGGAACTGTGCGCAGGCTGTGGAGTGTGCGTCGAGGCATGTCCGCATGATGTGATTAGGCTGGCAGGACGAGGGTCGGTGCCGTCTAAGGCCAAGGTATGAAATTGAGATTACAGGAGTGAAATGAGGTTACCGCATGACAATGTTTCCAAAATTCTCCAAGAAGCGGGAAGGCGTGAATGTCACCTGTGAGCAGAGACTCCTCCAGGCAGTAAACAACCTGGTATTGAACACGGAAGTGTGTACCGGGTGTGGGATCTGTGTCGAGGCATGTCCGGAAGAAGCCATTGCGCTGGGACTCGTTGGGGCGACGAGACGCGGTGCAGTGGAGTATGCTGCCCCGGTCGATATTGACGAGGTCAAATGCTCATATTGTGGCGTTTGTGTGATTATGTGCCCGTTCAACGCTCTCACCCTCAAGATTGACGGTGAGGAGCGACTACCGATAGCAGAGAAAGAGGGTTTCCCCGAATATGACATGGTTGCAGATATCGACGACGAGAAGTGCGTCAAGTGTACAATCTGCGACGAGGTCTGCCCGCGGGACGCGATTATTCGTGACGTTCCCGAATACGAGGGAGCCACTGAAGAAGGAAAAGAACGCCAGACGGCATTGGAGAGCAAGATCGAGTTCAAAGTGGACGATGAGAAGTGTACGCTCTGTGGGATCTGCGGAGCTCTCTGCCCGGCAATAGATGTGGAACACAAGCCGTTCACCGCGGAATCCGGCAAGGTGGAGGGCGAAGTGGTCTGGGACGAGTCCCGGTGCGACGCCTGCAAGGTGTGTGTCGAGCTCTGTCCGGAGGAATGCATCACCGTCGAGCGNNGAGGCGATCAAGGTGGAGAAGATATTCGAGGGCGACATCGAGTTCTTCCCCGAGAAGTGCCCTGGCGGCTGTTCCACGTGCGTGGAGATCTGCCCGGCAAACGCTATCTATCTCCCGTCCACGAAGCCTGCCGGCCAGATGAAGGGCGAAGTCGAGGCAACCATCGCGGTCAACAAGGACCTCTGCATCCTCTGCGGGGCATGCGTGAATGCATGTCCGGGTGAAGATATTATCCGGCTGCACAGGACCGGTGTCCGCATCACGGGCAAGGAGACAGACCTGTTCAACAAGATCAAGGAGAAGCTGTTCACCCCGAGGACGTCCAGGGTGAAGGAAGATACTCCCGGAGAAGTACAGCTGAAGATGATGGAGAAGGCGTGAGGGATCCACAATGGCAAGAACAAAAGGTTACCCCGAAGAACTCGACAAGAAACTGAGAGATACCCGCCTGTATAGTGACGAACAGAACCCTGAATTTACCAAGACGGTTGAGAAGATCTCGATGACCATTCCGCACATGTGTTTCCAGTGCGGAACATGTACGGCATCGTGCCCATCAGCACCACGCAGTTCATACCGTATCCGCAAGTTCGTGCGGAGAGCGTTGCTGGGCCTTGAGGAGGAGGCGCTCAATGACCCCGATCTCTGGCTCTGCACCACCTGCTACAGCTGCACGGACAGGTGCCCGAGGGATATCGCGCCAACCGACGTCATCATGGCGATGCGGAACCTGGCATTCAAGAATGATATCGTCCCGGTAAACTTCTTAAAGACAGTCCAGGCGATTTATACTACCGGTCACGGTGTGCCGAACAACGATGTGAACCGTGCTGCACGCCAGAAACTTGGATTGCCCGCGGATCCGCCGACCACCCACGGATTCCCGGATTATGTCAAGGGGATTCAGAAAATTATCGATCACTATGAACTCAAGAAGAACGCCGACAGGATCATCAAAGAGAGGGAAGGGTGATTTTTGATGCGTGAATATGCTTTTTACCTGGGATGCATTGCACCGAACCGCTACCCGGGATCCGAATCGGCATCGTACAAGACCGCCGAGAGACTGGGTATAAAACTCCTTGACCTCCAGGGCGCCAGTTGCTGCCCCGCACCGGGTGCATTCGGGTCCATCGACCTGAACATCTGGTATGCGATGGCTGCACGGAACCTCTGCCTTGCAGAGCAGATGGGCAAGGATATCGCACTCATATGCAACGGGTGCTACAAGTCCATCTGGGAAGTGAACCATAAGCTCAAGCACAACGACGAACTCCGTGATGGTGTCAATGAAGTCTTAAAAGAGATCGACATGGAGTACAAGGGGAGCATCGATGTCTGGCACCTTGCCGAGCTCTTTTATGACCCCGAGATCGTCGGCGTGGACAAGATACGTGAAAGTGTCACGGTTCCGCTGACCGGGGCCAGGATCGCGGTCCATTACGGCTGCCACCTGATGAAGCCCCAGAAAGAGCGTCATTTCGGAACCACGGAACACCCCACATGGATCGAAGAGATGGTGGCGGCCCTCGGTGCGACTCCTGTAGAGTACCGGAACAAGATGCTCTGCTGCGGTGCGGGTGGCGGTGTGCGTGGATACGATCTCGTGCACTCGCTCGATATCACCAACGAGAAGATGATCAACCTGATGGAGGTCGGTGTGGACGCTCTCACCGAGGTCTGCCCGTTCTGCCAGTTGCAATTTGACCGCGGCCAGATCGAGATGCAGGAGAAGTTTGGCGTGCGCTACGACCTTCCGGTACTCCACTACTGCGAACTGCTCGGACTTGCCCAGGGGATGAGCCCCCAGGAGCTGGCTTTGGATCTCCATGCGATCAGCTGCGAGCCATTCCTGGAGAAGGTCCTGTGACGGAGGTGTGAGATATGGCAGAAAAGAAAGATAAGAAAACGACAAAGAAGCAGGAAGCACCAAAGATGGCGACCGAGAAGAAGCCTGCAGCCAAGCCACGCGTGGGTGTGTTCATCTGTCACTGTGGAACCAATATCGCCGGGTCCATTGATATCGAAGCACTCCAGGAATATGCAAAAAGCCTGCCCGAGGTCGCATTTGTCGACAATTATCAGTACATGTGCTCGACACCCGGCCAGAACAAGGTCATCGACGCAATCAAGGAGCATGACTTAAACGGCGTCGTCGTTGCAGCATGTACACCGCGTCTGCACGAGCCGACATTCAGGACCGCATCGAAGGAGGGAGGATTGAACCCGTTCCGCTTCGAGATGGCCAACATCCGTGAACAGAATTCATGGGTGCACATGCACGACCGGGAGGGTGCGACAGATAAGGCAAAGGATTCGGTTCGCATTGCCGTTGCCAAGGCTGCGCTCCTCGAGGATCTCTTCCCCAAGAGTGTACCCGTCGAGAAGGCCGCAATGGTCGTCGGTGCGGGTATCGCCGGGATGCAGGCGGCACTGGACCTCGCGAATGCAGGTATCAAGACATACCTCGTCGAGAAAGAGCCCACGATCGGCGGACGCATGTCCCAGCTCGACAAGACCTTCCCGACGCTGGACTGTTCGCAGTGTATCCTGACTCCGAAGATGGTCGATGTAGGGAGAGCGGAGAATATCGAGCTTATGACCTACTCCGAAGTGGAGAATGTCGAAGGGTACATCGGTAACTTCGACGTCACCATACGGAAGAAAGCCCGCGGTGTGCTCACTCCCGAAGAAGCGGAGGCAAAGGGCATCGTCGGTGGCGGATGCAACGGGTGTGGAGATTGTGACGAGGTCTGTCCTGTCATCAAGCCAAACACCTTCGAGATGGGTATGAAGCCGAGGAAGGCGATCTACATCCAGCACCCGCAGGTGGTTCCGCTCATCTACACGGTCGATTTCGACACGTGTGTCAAGTGCGATCTCTGCGTCGATGTGTGCGGAGACAAGAAGGCGATTGACCTGGAGATGCAGGACGAATTAGTCACCGTCAAGATCGGGACCGCCATTCTCGCAACAGGATATGATATATTCGAGATCGAGAAGAAGGACGAATGGGGCTACAAGAAGTTCGACAATGTCATCACCAGTCTCGAATTCGAGCGCCTGATCTGTGCGTCGGGACCGACCGGCGGACACCTTGTCCGTCCAAGCGACGGTGAGACTCCGAAGAAGATCGCATTCCTGCTCTGTGCAGGGTCCCGTGACAATACCGGCGTCGGGAAGCCCTACTGCTCCCGGTTCTGCTGCATGTACTCCCTGAAACATGCACACCAGATCATCGAGAAGATCCCGGGTGCGACACCATATCTCTTCTACATGGATATCAGGTCGTTTGGCAAGATGTACGAAGAGTTCTACTACAGGATACAGGACGAAGGAGCACGTTTCATACGAGGGCGTGTCGCCAACGTGCTCGAGGATCCTGTCACCAAGAACCTCA
>DAWO01000149.1 GCA_002509485.1 Methanolinea sp. UBA477 | reverse complement strand
GAGGAGTTCTTCCCTGCCAGCGAGCTGGAGGAGGAACTTATCCGTTTCCTGTCAGGTGAACCCGATCTGGACTTTATCACGTTTTCAGGATCTGGTGAACCCACGCTCTCACTCTCCATCGGAGAGATTATCCGTTTCCTCAAGAGAGACTATCCAGCCTATCGCGTCGCTGTGCTCACCAATGGATCGCTCTTCCATATGCCGGACGTGAGAGCTGATCTCCTGCCTGCAGATGTCGTACTACCCACACTCTCCTCGACTTTCCCAAAAACGTTCAACAGGATCCACCGCCCTGCAGGCGGTCTTTTGCCCGCTCAAATCATAGAGGGTCTATCCCGTTTCAGGCAGGAGTTCGGTGGCGAGATATGGCTCGAGGTCTTCATCATCCCCGGGCTCAATACCACACCCGATGAACTGGATGGGCTCCGTGATGCGATCGGACGGATACGGCCCGACAGGATCCAGTTGAACACCCTTGACCGCCCGGGAACCGAGGAGTGGGTCAGGCCTGCAGATACGGACGAACTTGGCAGAATTGCGAAAGTCCTTGGCCTTCCCGGTACCGAATCCATTGAGTCTGTCCGCTATGCTCCAGGAGCCTCGATCCCGACGGGAGATATGGGTGCACATATCCTCGCGATGCTGAAGAGGAGACCCTGCACGCTCGACGATATCGCCGCAGTGACGGGACTTCGGAGAACAGAAATCTCAAAGTACCTGCGTCAGTTTGAGGAAAGGGGAATTCTGGATACGAAAAAAGAGGACCGGGGCGTCTTTTACATTACCCGCGATTAACAGGTTGATACCAGTGAATAATCAGTGTACCGCTGGCAGAGGGGTCTTTTTATATCAGCAGTTATTCGTTTCATAATCTCCGGGTCAAGGTATTCGGCATCCGAGGCACCGGCATCGGCACTGACATCGTCTGAGAACATGGTTCCCGCGAGGTCGTTTGCACCCGAGAGGAGGGCCAGCTGGCTCAGCTTTGTCCCGAGTTTTCCCCAGGAGATCTGGATATTCCTGAAGTTATCGAGAAAGAGGCGGGAGATGGCGATCATGAGCAGGTCTTCCCGTCCGGTTGCGCCAGGTCTTGCGATCCCCTGCCGGTAGAGCGGTGTGTTGGTATGGATGTATGTGAGTGGGATCATCTCGGTAAATCCACTTGTCCGGTCCTGTATATCCCTGAGTATCGCAAGATGCCTGATCCTCTCCCGTTCTCCTTCGTATGAGCCGTACATGATCGTCGCAGTCGTAGGGATGCCCGCGCCATGGGCTTCCTGGATAATCCGTACCCAGGTTGCAGTATCGATCTTTCGAGGGCAGATCACCGCCTTCACCTCGTCCACGAGTATCTCTGCGGCGGTACCCTGTAACGAGGACATCCCGGCTTCTTTCATCCGGTCCAGGACCTCAATCGTGGACACACCGCTCCGGGCTGCTGCATGTGCGACCTCGTCGGGACTGAAGGCATGCAGGTGGACACCGGGTGTCTCTTCCGCCGTCCATCGCAGAATATCCAGGTAGCTGTCCAGGGTGAAGTCGGGATGAACTCCGGAGAGCAGGCAGATCTCTGTTACGTTCCTCTCTGCCGCGAGCCGCGCCTTGCTCCGGACAGTCTCCTCGTCATCGAGGAAGGCCCCTTCATCACCTGCTCTCCTCCCGAAACCGCAGAAACCACAGAGGTTCTTACAGATATTGGTGACGTGGATGTTCTGGTTTCGAACATAGGTGACGGCATCTCCCGCCCGCATTTCGCGAAGCTCGTCCGCTGCCGAACATATATCAAGGACACCCCGATCTTTTACCGACATGAGCGATAGTGCCTCGCCCTCGGTGAGCCGGTGCCCCGCGAGGACATCCCTGAGCAGTTCTTTCCGATCCATATACGACTATTTCTTCTTCTTCTGTTTCTTTCCGGGTTTACTGCCGGCGCTCTTCTTCCGGTCGAGGTAGTATTCATAGAGAAACATCGCCGCGATCAGGATGATTGCCACAGGAACGATATGCAGGGGGAGATAGCCAACCAGCGGTATCGCAAAGAGGGCTTTTCCGACGACCCATTCATCCCTGACAGGTTCCAGCGGGCCAAGTCCCCGGTATCCGCTCTCCCAGCCGGTCTGGTCTATCACGGCATTGTTGTCACCCTTCGTGATATAGCCGGCATGCGGGGCAGTATACGTATAATTCAGGTTCCCGGTTGTGACCTGGAAAGTCTGCCCTTCTTCTGCCCAGACCATCGCCCTGTGGATGATGGGGTGCACACTGGTGGCCCCGTTTGGTTTGTAGATGATGACGTCCCCATAATCCTCGAATTTCATATACCCGGTCTCCTGACCCTCCTTCCAGGTCTGGAGATCACCGAACCTGTCGGCACTCACCACAAAGACGAGGTCCCCGACATTCATGTGGGGAACCATGCTCTCCGATTCGATGGTTACG
This sequence comes from Methanolinea sp. UBA477, assembly GCA_002509485.1. Classification (GTDB taxonomy): domain Archaea; phylum Halobacteriota; class Methanomicrobia; order Methanomicrobiales; family Methanospirillaceae; genus SD8. The sequence continues at coordinate 407 of DAWO01000149.1, read as the reverse complement.
ACGGCGGGCCACGTTCCTGATACGAGGAAGAGGCCGAGTGCGATCGCTCCGACCACGATGGCCACGACAGCAAGTTCCCGGGCCCAGGAGACCCAGGTATTCTCGCTCGTGCGGAACTTCTCAAGCAGTGAAGGACCCTTTTTTTCCGCGCCTGATCCCGACATTTTATAACTTTGTATATTGAACTGCACGATTTATAAGGGATTCCTCTGGAGATGGAATCGGGACCGGGGGTGCGGGCGTGTGCAGATAAAATCCTTTTATCCGGTCTCGCAATAATGTATGATCAATGCTCGATGCGCAGACAATAGTGCAGCGATTCCTTGACACCAAGATGCATGTCCATCCTGACGTTGTCAGGTACCTGGCGGAAAAAGACGACCCAGGGCTCATCGATCGTATCATCT
>DAWO01000094.1 GCA_002509485.1 Methanolinea sp. UBA477 | reverse complement strand
GATGACCCGGCAGTCCTTGTCCTGGGGAGTTTTCCGAGCAGAATGTCGCTTGAGAAAGGACTGTATTATGCAAATCCCAAAAACCAGTTCTGGAAGGTGATGAGGGCTATCCTTGATCTGCCTGATGGCGGGGAGATATTCAGGACTTACTCCCGGCTGAAGGATCGCCGCATCGCAGTCTGGGACATGGTCGGATCCCGAAAGTTCCAGCAGGGAAGCATGGACCAGGATATCAGGGAGGCAAGGCTGAACGATATTTTGGGATTTCTGGAAATGAACCAGGGGATACGGTTTGTCGGGCTGAATGGCGGCAGGGCGTGGTCATTTTTTCTCCGGAGCGTCAGGGGAGAGAGCCTCCCGGAAGGCCTGGTTTTCCAGAGACTGCCATCAACGAGTCCCGCGAATGCCAGGTATTCCCTGGAGGACAAGATCAGGGAATGGCGGATCATTCTTGACTATCTCCCCTGACTGTCAGGAAATGAATGCACAAGTTCCCGATTGATCTCGTTTACCCCGGGGTCCTGGAAGGGCAATCAACAGGACCGGTTCAACCAGGCTTTATTAACCAGGGAGCCATAACCGTCTTCTCATGGACATCATGGTCGTCCTGACATTTGCACTCGTGGTGCTCGCCGAGATTGCCATCCCTCTCATCCTTGGATATTGCATCATCAAAAAATTTGACCTTGGGTGGAGTATTTTCCTCTATGGAGCCCTGTTTTTTATCATATCGCAGGTGATCCACGTACCGCTTCTCATGCTGCTTGAGCCGCCATATTCCGAATGGGTCAGGAGTGTACTCCCCGATCCGACGATGATGCTGGCAGCCCTCGCACTATTCCTGGGACTTTGTGCAGGGGTCGTGGAGGAGGGCATCAGGTACCTGGTATTCTCCCTCTTCTTCCCGGCAAGAAGGCTGCTTCTCTCAAGAGAGAACGGCCTGCTCTTCGGTGTCGGATGGGGGGGAGTCGAGTCGATCATCGTGGCCCTCCTCGTCCTCCAGTCGATGATCCTCTATATCGTGTTCGTGTCGGGAAATTCCGGAATGATCTCTGCCATCCTCACCGATCCCCGACAGCTTGCAGCGGTTGGAACGCTTTCGTCCCTGACGCCCCTTGATATAATCCCCGGACTCTTCGAGAGAATCATGACAATCATCCTGCACATCGCCTTTACGCTCCTGGTACTCTATTCTGTCGTCCGCCTGGAGTGGAGATTTCTCCTGGCAGCCATCGCATGGCATAGCTCCGTGGATTTCGTTGCAGTCTACATCGCCAGGTTATACGGCATCTGGCCAACAGAGGGGATACTGGCCTTGAATGCCATCCTGGCCCTCCTGGTCATACTCTGGATATGGAAGATGATGGGGAGGGACCGCGTCGCCGAGTTCAGGGAAGAAGTTAACTATTTATAACATTATACTTATTCTTTTAGTGATAAATAGTTCACATACTCTCCCAGGGAGAGTTGTTACATGGAAAACCATATCAGGCAGCTTCGGGCTAGGACCGCGATGACGCAGGCAGAACTGGCAGCGGCGGCAGGGGTGAGGAGAGAGACGATAGTTTTTCTTGAGAAAGGAACATACAACCCCTCCCTGAGGCTTGCGCATGACGTCGCCAAGGCACTTGGCTCCTCGATTGATGAAGTATTTATCTTCGATGACGATGTAGGAGAATATGTCGTACTGGAAGAATGACGCACGTGCATGGAAGAAGAATGATTTGTTCATTACGGAGAGATCAATGAAGACCCGCATCATTTTCATTGTATGCATCCTCGTCCTCATCTCTGCCTCTCCCGTTTCGGCCATTCTGAACCTGAATAAAGCGGAGGTGCAGCCTCCGGGAGAGCCTCTTGAACCGGGCGTGGTGGTGAATGTATCAGCAATTGTGGAGATTGTTCCCTCGGGGGCTATGACATTTGCTAACGGTCACACACTGCAACTATCGACAGACTTGGACAGGGCATACTGGGTCATCGACGTGGAGGTTGACGGGGTTCCTGCGGCTCAAATAATCCAGCATGGCAATTACGCCTTTGTAAATGGGTACCTCCTCTCCTACCCCACCAGCAGGGACGTCTCTGTATCAGTACAGCTGAATGGATACGCACCCTTATCCGCAGATGGTACGTCAGTCACTGTTCTTCGTGTGGTGGAACTGAACAACCAGGGGACTATAGTTGGAGGAAGCGAAAAGACCATCGTGCGAGAACTGTACTCTCCGCTTCCCGCATCAGTACCTGTAAGATCCCAATCTACGGCCACGGCAGAAGACACGACTCCAATAAAGACCCCTGCGGTTCATTTACCAATCCATATTACTCTCGCCGGATTGTTCGGGGGAATGGTTCTGGCTGCGAAACGTAGAGGGTGAGAGAAGGAGAGAGAAGAGGATCGATATTATGTATTCATGCAATCCTCGAGGACTTTGGCCAGCCTCGAGATCCCGATCTCTATCGTCTCTGCGTCCGCGTTTGAGAAATTCAGCCTGACGCCGCTGTCTCCTCCTCCGTCCGTGTAAAATGGAGTTCCGGGAAGGATAGCCCCATTCTTCTCCAAAGCACGCCTCCAGAGTTCCATGGCAGAGAACCCTTCAGGGAGTGTGAGCCAGATGAACATCCCCCGTCCGGGCGGGTATACCCGATTCCTTCCGGGAAGAGCCTGTCCATGCATTCGAGCATCAAAGAGCATTTTTCAGCATAGGCCCTGTTGATGGAAGAGATCCTGGAGTCCATATCGATCCTTTCGAGGTACCGGGCCAGTACATGCTGGGCGAAGATATTGGTATGGAGGTCAGAGGCCTGCTTGGCGGTGATGGCCTTATCGATTATCTCCCCTGGAGCACAGAGCCAGCCCAGGCGGAATCCCGGAGCAACGATCTTTGAGAAGGATCCCAGAAGTATGGTTTGATCGCCGGCAAGAAGATTCCGGAAAGATGGTCTCCGGGCGCCGGAAAACCGGATCTCCCCGTAGGCGTCGTCCTCCAGGAGGAGGGTGTCGTGCTCTTTGAGAAGGGACGAGATCTCTCTTCTCCGCTCTGTGCTGTAGGTTATCCCTGAAGGATTCTGGGAATTTGGTATCGTATACAGGAATTTCGGGTCTGTTTTTTCGAGAACCTGGCAAAGGCAGGAGATATCCGGACCGTCCTGTTCGAGAGGGATAGCATGGAAGACAGGCATATACTGGGAGAAGGCCTGGATGGCCCCGAGATATCCGGGCGTCTCGATGAGGATTGGATCCCCTTCGTCGATGAAGATCCTCGCCAGGAGGTCAAGCGTCTGCTGTGAACCGTTGGTGATAAGGATCTCGTCGGGATCGACTGAAATGTGCAGTCTTTTTCGTAGCGTGCCGCAATCCACTCACGAAGCGGACGATACCCCTCTGTAGTCGAGTACTGGAACGCCGCCTTCCCTCCCGTGCAAGCACCTGATACGACGCCTCGCGTATACCTTCGGTGTCCAGGAAATCAGGGCTTGGAAGTCCACCGGCAAATGAGATGATATCCGGCTGCCCGCATACTTTGAGTATCTCCCGTATCATGGAACGGGGTGTGGCCATGCTTCTTCGGGAGAACCTGAAGTGTGATATGTTATCCATTGAATACTCGCCTTTTCCAGGTACTGGAGAGAACTGTATGAGATAAACGATAATGAATATATCATACCACTGCCGTACAGGCGTCTATTCCCTTCGTTGGCCGTAAGAGAAGAGACTGGGGCGAAGCCGTCTCACTGCTCGTGAATCCGGGTCTTTTCCACTCATTTTCGTAACAGCTGGATCGGATCCTTCCGGTCGATATCACGATGATCACTACCGCGGTACCGGGGAATGCGGGGAAAGGGATCTGCGGGGCTCTACAGCAACAGCAATACCAGCGAGAGCGTGACGATCTTTGCCGCCATGCTGCAGCTGTACGAGACTGCGGTGATCTTCAGGCCGAACCGTCCAAAGAGAGATATGTTGAGTGGGAACGTATAGCGGACGTAGATCAGGGTTATGACCATCATGCTCCCGATGAGCAGCGTCACGAGGGCGTCTTTCAATCCAAGTATTCCCGTGGTCATGAGTGATGCGACGACCGCGTAACCCGCGTAAGACCGGAGAATCTGTGCGACAAGGGCTGTAGAACTCTCACCGGGTAGACCGATTGCCCCCAGCAGCGGAGTAAATAACGCCCCGATAATGTCCATTACTCCATAAATGGTGAGAATTGTAAATGCCAAAACAGCAATCACAGTAACCGGGATGATTCGACGAAGCTGCGGCCAGGCCTTTGCAAGACCCGCCATGAATTTTTCACGCGAGAAGGAGATTGTCGTATCCATTGCGGGTTCACCGCATTCAAATGAAGTGTTCCTTCCCAGTATGAACCGGGTATACAGCATAGCCCAGAACATCTGCAGGCCGCTTGAAAAGAGGTTTAAAAACACATGCAGCCCCCCAACCACTGGCCCGAGCAGGACTATGGCTGCCGGCAGATGGACACGAAAGAGTGATTCCCCGAGGACGACGGGAAATGTGCTCATCACCAGGGTGGGGATGATCTCCTCTTTTTCCACCCTGCCGTCATTGTAGAGGCCCGCAAGCATGGCCTTCCCGGCGGTGGGATTGATAAAGATTGCCAGGATCGATGTTGTGGCAGATTCTGACAGGCCCGATATCCTGCAGAGGGGGCGGGTGAGACGGGTAAGCCTTGAAAAGATCCCTGTTTCCACGAGCATGCTGGCGAGGATAATTCCTAGCGTAAGAAGGATCATTGCCTCTGCCAGGTACAGAAGGAGAAGTTCCAGTGAGGCGGTATCTGCAGGCATCCCATATCCCATCAGATGAAGATGCACTTATGGAGATCGGTCCAATCTAACGCAGATTTCTGCATACGTGTTAATGTAGCTGAAACATGCAATTATCCCCAATGAAACCCACCGGCCAGATATTCATGGAGAGAACCCGTTACGAACATGTGTCGGTCTCTGACCAGTTCATGCAGGTCCCTGCACCACCCCTGGAAAAGCCGTATCCTGTGGAGGGAAGGTTCATCGATCTGCCCCCGCCAGGCGATCTCTCAGTTCCGCCACTCGACCTGCGATCTGCAATCGAAGAGAGACGATCGATCCGCAAATACTCCAGGGACCCGCTCTCAATCGATGAACTCGCCTATCTCCTCTGGTGCACACAGGGAATCGTTCACGCCCAGGAACCGTATTATACGTTCAGGAATGTCCCCTCCGCAGGTGGACGACACTCTTTTGAGACATACATCCTGGCAAACCGGATCGAAGGACTGGAACCGGGCATATACCGCTACCTGGCATTCTCAAACCGGCTTCTCGTGATAGGGACACGCCCGGACCTGGCGGACCGGACGATGGCCGCATGCCTTGGCCAGGCTTTTGTCCGGGCATCGGCAGCAACCTTCATGTGGAGCAGTGTAATCTACCGGATGGCCTGGCGTTACGCGGAACGGGCATACCGCCTTGTCCACCTGGATGCCGGGCACGTCTGCCAGAACCTGTACCTCGCTGCCTCCCAGCTGGGGTGCGGGACATGTGCCATGGGTGCGTTCGACGATCAGCAGATGGCAGATCTCCTTGGAATAGACGGCATTGACGAATTTGTCATATACTGCGCTGCTCTGGGAAAGCTGGATCGGGAGTAGGACGAGGTGGGAATCGATCGTCGCTGCTCCTGCGGGATGCAGTCAGGAACACGAGAAAAAAGGTTTCATGAGCGGTGCTGACCTGCTGTGATGTATGCCCACAATCGTCCATTTCGATCTGCCTGCTGATGATCCAGGGCGGGCACGGTAATTCTACGGGGATTTGTTCGGATGGAAATTCATGGAGACCGGATTTCCCGACTTTTCCTGGTGGAGCCGAGAGCCCTGGACAGCAGCCCGGTGGTAGGCGGCGGCCTGGGAAAGAGGGGAGCTCCGGAGCAGCGCATCATGAATTATATCGGGGTCGCATCAATCGATGGATACGTGGAGAGAGTGATATCACTTGGCGGCACGTTAACCCTCAAAAAGACCGCTGTTCCCGGATTCGGGCACCTGGCACACTGCATGGGTACAGAAGGCAATGCGTTCGGGCTCTGGCAGGAGGATCCGGCTGCACGGTAGCAGGGGAAGAACTCACCGGAAGAGAGAGTCCATACACCGGACAGCATTCCTCGAGATTACCTATCGATGATGCAGCCTGATTTCAACCTTCGGACAAGTTCTCCGACTTTCGGCACCGGGTCGCTTCCCAGTTTCACCTGTTGGGCTATCTCCTGTACCAGGGCGGATCCCACGATAACACCGTCGGCCCCCGAACCGGCATAGGTGCGGATCTGCTCGGGCCCTGAAATGCCAAAACCCGGGACTATCGGGATACCTGTCCGGCCTTTTACCTCCTGCAGGCAGACGAGTGTCTCCCCTGAAATCCCGTCCCTGGTGCCGGTCACCCCCATGGCCGCAACAAGGTAGATGAACCCGCCGGCGGCTGAAAGGATCTTTTCGAGCCGGTCGTTCGATGTCGTACGACTCACAAAGAGTATGGGTTCGATACGGGCGTTCCGTGCCGCAGCAACGAATGGTCCTGATTCTTCCAGTGGAACATCTGCTATCGCAACTCCATCAACCCCTGCATTCGCGGCATCCCGGTAGAACTGCTCGACACCACGCTGAATAACGATGTTTGCATAGGTGAGAACGACCAGTGGTGTCCCGGATCCCTTTCTAATCTCGCTGATGAGTGAGAAAAACCGGTCTGTATTCATTCCCGCATCCAGTGCCCGCGACACGGCCTCCTGCATGACAGGCCCGTCGGCGACCGGGTCTGAATGCGGCATGACCAGTTCGATCATGTCGGCACCTGCATCGATCATCTCCTGGATTATCCTGATGCTGGTCACAAAGTCGGGATCTCCAGCCATCGTGCAGGCGACGAGGAGCGTTCCTGACCTGGAGTTGAAGAGCTCAGTTATGCGGGAAACGTGATGGTTCACCTGCGTCCCCCCATAAGAGCTGCCACCTGGGCAACGTCCTTGTCCCCCCGGCCGGAGAGGTTTATCACCAGTATTCCGTCATCATCGAGATCATCCGCGAGCGTGCGTGCAAGGGCCACCGCATGGGCCGATTCAAGAGCAGGGAGGATGCCTTCTGTACGCGACAGGTAGAAGAAGGAGTCCAGGGCCTCTTCGTCGGTCACCGGCAGGTACGTGACCCTCCCCTCGTCCTTCAGAAAACTGTGTTCCGGGCCGACGCCGGGATAGTCAAGCCCGGCTGAAATGCTGTGCGACTCCAGGATCTGGCCGAACGCGTCCTGGATCAGGTAGGAATAGGTCCCGTGCAGCACTCCCGGTCGTCCACGGCAGAGTGTCGCGCCATGCCGTCCTTTTATGCCCTCTCCACCTGCCTCTGCACCGAAGAGAGCCACATCGTCTTTCAAGAAGGCATGGAACATACCTATCGCATTCGAGCCGCCACCGACACATGCGACAAGCAAATCCGGAAGCCGCTCTTCTTTTTCGAGAATCTGGTGTCTCGTCTCTCTTCCGATTACGGTCTGGAAGTCCCGCACAAGTGCCGGAAACGGGTGGGGGCCCACAACCGATCCGATCAGGTAATGGGTATTTTCCACGTCTGCTACCCAGTCACGCAGGGCCTCGTTTATTGCATCCTTCAGGGTCCGCGACCCTGATCGCACAGGGATGACACGGGCCCCGAGCATCTCCATGCGGGCTACATTCAGCGACTGCCGCTCCATATCCTCCACACCCATGTAGACCTCGACCCGGAGACCAAGTACGGCACCGGCAATGGCCGTGGCAACCCCGTGTTGTCCGGCCCCTGTCTCGGCGATTATCCGCTTCTTACCCATGGCCTTTGCCAGCAGAGCCTGTCCGAGGGCGTTGTTCAGCTTATGGGCACCAGAATGAAGAAGGTCCTCGCGCTTCAGGTATATCCTGCAGCCACAATCCCGCGACATATTCCTGCAGAAGGTCAGCGGGGTCTCCCTTCCTGCATACTCTTTCAGGAAATATTCCATCTCAGTTTGAAAAGCCCGTGACGGGACGATGGTCGTGTATGCCTGCTCAAGCTCTTCAAGCGCACAGATCAGGGTCTCTGGGACATATTGCCCGCCATACGCTCCGAAACGAGTGGATCCGGTCATTTTTTTGCCTCCCTGGCAATCCTGATGAAATCCCTCACTTTCCGGGGGTCCTTCTTTCCCGGATATTCCTCGACACCTGAAGCCACATCCACTGCAAAGGGACGAACACGTTCGATAGACTCTGATACATTCTCCGGGGAGAGTCCACCGGCAAGGACGACCGGGACATCTGTTGAACTGACGAGTTTCCTGGCAAATTCCTCGTCATAATGCACCCCTTTCCCGTGGCTGGAGTCTATGATCAGCGCATCGGCATCGTCGGGGATCGGATCTCCCGGTGCGACTGCCCTGATCACCTCCACGTTCGAGGGAAAGTTCCGGAGGTCATGACAGAAGACCTGGACCGCGTCGGGCGAGACTTCGTTGAAGATGATCTCCATCTCATCTTCCGAAGAAGTGTGAGTGACGGCAACTTTCAAGACCCCTTCACCCGCCGCATCAAATATCTCCCGTGCCTTTGCCGGGGATACCGAGCGGGGTGAGCGGGAGAAGAGCACCACCCCGATTGCGTCCGCCCCGGCAGCGACCGCTACTGTTGCGTCTTCCGGTGTCGTGATGCCACATATTTTTACGCGAATACAAATCCCTCCATTCGTTTTGACGGGTCTTTTGCCGCCATTATCGAGGATCCTATGAGAAAGCCGTCAACATGCCGGGAGAGGGCCTTCACGTCGCACGGCCACAGTATTCCACTCTCGGAGACGACTCTCCGTCCGGCCTTCCGAACCAGTGGTGCGAGTCTCCTTGTTGTTGAAAGGTCGATAGACATGTCCTTAAGGTTCCGGTTATTGATCCCGATGATCCCGGCATCTGTATCCAGGGCCGCCCTCACCTCAACGGCGTTGTGTACCTCAACGAGAGGTTCCAGGCCCAACCTGAACGCAGAATCAACAAATTCGCCGATCCTCTCACCAAGCACCCTGCATATAAGGAGGACTGCATCGGCTCCAAGCGACCTGGTCTCTACGAGCTGGAGTTCATCGATGATGAAGTCCTTGCGGAGTATGGGAATATCAATACCCGACCTGATAGCAGGGATGGTCTCCGTATTGCCCGAGAAGAAGACGGGTTCGGTCACGACCGAGATGGCGCGGCACCCGCCTGCCGCGAGCACTCCCGCACAGGTCACCGGATCGGCTCCCGCTTTGATCGGGCCCCGTGACGGTGAGGCGAATTTCAGTTCAGCAATGATATGATTCTGACCGGGAACACGGTCAAGAGACCGGTAGAGACTGTAATTCGGTTTCTTTTGCCCTGGCCGGGCTGGAAATTCGCCAGGTAATCCGGCAACCCGTGTGGCTGTGGTCTCCAGGATCCGGTCGAGGATCATGTCTCACCACGTGAATGGCATACCAGGGCTTCCAGTTTCCCATATGCCGCACCGGTACGTATGGATCGTTCTGCAAGCGAGATCCCCTCCTCATGGGTGCCGGCCCTGCCTGCGAGATAAATCGCGGCACCTGCATTGAGGAGGACCACATCCCGGCAGGGCCCTTCGACATCGTGAAGGATATCCCTGATGATCGCGGCGTTTTCACGGGGAAAACGTCCACGTAGAGAGGCCTGTGGAGAACGGCTGATTCCAAACATCTCAGGGGTTACCGTATAACTCCGGATCTCTTCGCCCCTGAGTTCTGCCACCAGGGTCT
>DAWO01000063.1 GCA_002509485.1 Methanolinea sp. UBA477 | reverse complement strand
CTTGCATTACTGCTGGTATCTATGGAGATAGTATCGGTTGTTAGTGCTAAAGACGTGGGAACAAACGATAATCTTCTTATAACGAGTCTTAGTGCTTCTGATACAGATAAAAGCCAGTGGAAGGGTGTTGGCGGCGTGGAAATTATCAAAACAGGGAAAACAATTGTTAAATCATTATCTTCTTTAGGGACCCGTTCGACATATACCTGGACTGCAGGCACCGACATATGGAATCCAATCATCAGTGTGAAATCAATACATTATTCATATTCCCGGATGGATAATGCCCCATATGATATTGACAAAATTGGTGTAAGGGGCAGGGTTTGGAAAAACAATATTCTACAATTCGACGAGAGTTCAGAATCACCCGATGGCGCCGATGCATCAGTGAATTTTCAATCATCAGGTCCGATTGTTGGAAGCTGGTTTGCACGATCGAATCATGTTTTTGAAAACGACGCTACCAGCGACTATTGGTACCCGGTGACTGAGGACTATGTCAATTGCTGAGCACCAGGAATAAGGACATATTGACCCGGGAAATCCGGGGTTACATTTATTTTGGAAATGATTAAGGATGATCTACCTATGAACAAAAAGAAAATTTTTCAAATAATTGTGATATCTGCATTCTGTGTGATGGTGATCGCATCTCTTATTTTCTTTATCTCTTGCATTGAGTACTCGTCTGCACCTCAATATTCAATGACAATAAATGAATCAGATCACGCCGTCCTTACACCCACCGACGGGAACGGGGTGAAAGAAAATTTTGGTGTGGGGTTGTATAATGCACCCTTTCACGATGCAGCCAATTCCATGCATTATTCAAAATATCTGGAAGAAAACGAGTCCTTTACCGGGTATCTTTATTTGAGCAACCAGATGAGTGAGGCAAATGATTTTTTAGTCTTTTGCCTGTTTGACTACACACAGGTTCCATTTGAAACCGAAGATGGCTACATACAGGTTACACGGATATTGCAACTCAAACCGTTTGAAGAGGTTTTTTTCCCCTTTAATCTGGGGAATGTAAGTAAAGGTGCACACGATTTTGAAATCTTTGTTATTATGAAACCGAATGAACATTCCCTGGATGAAACCTTCCGACGCTCAACCGATATCTCTTACTTAGGAAGCCGGCGGATAAATGTATTCGTTGGCAACTCGACTTTGGTTGAACCATCATATGTGCATTTCGATCCTGAAACATATTCTCCCGTGTGTGGATCTGAATATCCCGTCAATAACGGCATATTGATAACAAAACAACCGTGTTCAAGAACTCTATGGTTCACAGAAAATGTCAAACCAGACGATATCCTCGACTATTCCATCAATGCAGCGGCAGATAACCGGTATCCTGTATCATTTGCCCTGGTCGCTTTGCTCGACTATATCCAGGTACCGGTTCAAATCGCCAGCAAGGAGAGTACTTTCTTTGGTCATCTCGAACAAGGAGAGAAGGTATCAATCCCCGCACAGGTTCAAATCCCCTCTGTCGAGGGTATCCACGAACTGATGGTCGTCTGGATACCGGCACCTTACCATAAACTTGAAGAGAAATCCGGGTCCCCGATACACATTCGGGAAGGGATATGGTCCACGCCGAGTACGAGAGTGGGGCTGAATGTGACGATATTCTGAATATTCAAGTATCTTCAATGGATGCATTACTATGGAACATGACACTGTCCTCGCCGCTGCCGGCATTCTCTTCATCAGTATTGTCATCTGCCTTGTCTGTGTGGTGATGCCAAAAAGGCCGGCATGTCGGTCCCCCCGTTGGCTGCCGACACGCAGAGTGTGTATCTCGTCTTCGCGATCTAATCATTATTGTGGGTAGTCATCGAGAGGATTCCTGCCGGATCTATAACAAATCCCTCCATCAGATCCATACCCTCTTCTAAACAGAGAATTACATATGAACGGCCGAAAATCCGAAACAGGGAAACGATCCGTTCCGCAGTCAACGGATACCTGGATCCATGCACGCTGCGGATTTTCCTGCAGCCGATGCCCCATTTACAAGGAGAACGTGAAATCCGATGCCGACCGGGAACGGGTCAGTGTTGTGTTTCGAAAACTCTATTCGTATGACCTGTTACCCGGGGACGTGTACTGCGACGGATGCCTCGAGCCGGACGAGAACAACCCCCGTAGGCCGGGAACCGAACGGTGTCCCATCCGCGACTGCGTCCTTGAAAAAATGAGTGCACACTGCGGGGAGTGCGACATCTTTCCCTGCGAACTGATGGAGAGACACATTGTGTCCGTGGAGTCGGTTCTCGAAAAGGCCCGCGAGATCCTGACCGGTGAGGAATATCGCGACTCCATCGAACCATATCTTTCACGGGAATATCTGTCGGGGAGAGATTCCACGTGATTCGGAAACGTTCGCGGTATCGGTGCAATCATCGAATTTATCCGATTTCCCAAATTAATCATCAATATTAACGCCGTCCTGGAGAAAAATATGAACACGCCAGATATACTCAAACACCGGCTTTTCAATTCCGGTCTAAGCCATTTGCCGTTTTCCAGCGCCACCGAGTCAGTCAGTCATCTCGGGCCGTCCAGGCGCAGGATTTCGCTGCTGCAAAATGGTCGCTCGGGCTTCGCGTGAAAAACTCCACGGATGGGGATATCGATAAGGCGTATAACGACTGGGCAATCCTGCGAATCCACGTTATGCGGCCCACATGGCATTTTGTCCTGCCCGAAGACATCCGCTGGATGCTTGAACTGACGGCGTCTCGGGTGAAATTACGCCAGGATGCATCCGACCGGAAACTGGGGCTTGACGATGCATTGATCGCAAGGAGTAACACGGCAATCGCCAGATCGCTTGAAGGCCGTAATTATCTCACCCGGAATGAACTGAAGACGATCCTGGCAGATGTCGGAATCCCGACCGACGTCAGGCGGCTTGCCCATATCCTCATGCGGGCGGAGCTGGACGGGTTGATCTGCAGCAAACCGAGGCGGGGGAAGCAATTCACCTATGCACTCCTGGATGAACGCGTCAGGGAGACGAGAATGCTGGATAGAGACGAAGCTCTTGCGGAACTGGCGCTTCGGTATTTTACGAGCCACGGCCCGGCCCAGGAGAAGGGCTTCTCCTGGTGGCCGGGGGTTGCAAAAAAGGATGCCCGGGCCGCGCTTGAACAGATCAGGCCAGGGCTCGATCATGCGACGTTCGATGACAGGACCTACTGGTTTTCGCCGAAGCGGGATGATTCGATCCCAGATCCTCCATTGGCACCTCTTCTCCCCATTTATGATGAATACACGCTTGCGTATAAGGACCGAAGCGATATCAGCCAGGCAAGGGATATCGAGAGGATGATTGTCAGGGGTAACGAGATGACGGCGGTCATCGTGCTGGGCGGGAAGGTGGCCGGTACGTGGCGGAAATCCACGTTGAGGGATTCGGTTGAGATACGGCTGAATCCATTCCGTAAACCGGGACGGCGACGAGGCGGAAGCGCTGGAATTGGAAGTCGCCCGGTACGGGAGGTTCGCCGGGAAGGAGGCGGTGGTGGTTGATTGATTGAATATTCCGGAATTTTCCTTTCGTTTTTTCAAATCCATCGGTCATCTGAATACGGATATCCACCCCGACAGGCTGACATCGCCCGGGTCAATTCTACTTTCACCCCACCCCCCACCCACTTATATCTCATAAAATTCCAAACAAAATCTAAGAATGAGACTCATCCATATCGCCGATACCCATCTCGGTCTCTCACAGTTCAACCGGCTCGATCCCGAGTCGGGACTGAACCTGCGCGAGAAGCAGATCTATGACAATTTTCTATCGGCGATCGATCAGATCATTGACCAAAAACCCGATGTAGTCGTCCACGCGGGCGACCTCTTCGACCAGGTCAGGCCCAAGACCCGTGCCTACAAGACGGTGCTGGAAGCACTCGAGCGGCTCCATGCCGCCGGAATTCCGCTTGTCGTCATCGCCGGAAACCACAGCATGGTGAAGACGCGGTATGCCACATCACCCTTCGAGATCCTTGTCTACCATCCCGGCGATATGACCGCGGCATTCTCGTTTCGCTACGAGAACGTGGAGATCGGGGATACGATCTTCCATCTCATCCCGAACATGCTCCGCCCTGAGGACTACCGGAGTGCGTATGACGAGATAGAACTGTCCGGGAACCATCACAACGTCCTCGTGACCCACGGGCTCGCGACGTCGATCAGGGACAGGCGCCTTGCCACGGTCGCAGAACACGAGCTGGACAACACGATACTATCCGACCGGTTCGACTATATCGCTCTCGGGCATTACCACCGCCAGTCCCAGATTGCCGACAATGCCTGGTACTCGGGCTCGCTCGAGCACCTCACATACGGTGAGATCTCGGACCAGAAGGGCGGATTGCTCGTGAACCTTGGCCATACAGACGGACAGGTCGCGTCGTGTGACGTCCGCCATCTCGATCTACCCAGGACTCAGATGATAGATCTCGGGACGATACCGTGCGAAGATGCCCATCCAAAGGACGTCTCTTCAGAGATCATCTCGCGGATCGACGGGAAGGATGTGCCGCCCCTGGCGATGGCGCAGGTGACGCTCGACGGACTGACCCGTGAACACGGCAAGGGACCTGATATGCGGGATCTTTCCAGTGTTCGTGAGCGGTTGCTCGACCTGAAGATCCGCGTAATCACCAGGGATCGGGACGGGGCGGCGGTCCCGCTCCAGCAGGACGTGCGGGCGGTGGATTACCAGAAGGAATTTGTCACATTCCTCGAAAGCCAGAACCTCGATGCCAGACAGAAGGCGTATGTCGAACGATGCGGCCTTTCCGTCCTGAAAACGGTCATGGAGAAGCACCGGGAGGATGCGGAATGAACCCAGGGGGTGGCTTTTTCACCGGTCTTCTGATCCGGAGAGGTCAACCGGGGTATTCACCGGGAGGACGGCCATGATAATCGACCGTGTCATCCTGAAAAATTTCAAGCGTTTCAGGAACCAGGAGATCCGGTTCAAGGACGGGATAACCGGCATCCTCGGCAACAACGGGACGGGCAAGAGTACTATCGTGGAAGCGGTCTTTTTCGCCCTGTACGGTGTCCAGGCAACAGGAATATCCTCCGACTATATTGTCTCCTCGTTCGCAGGCCCGAAAGACAAGGCCGAGGTACGCCTCGATTTCCGTATCGGGGGTGACGAATACACGGTGCACCGCACATTTAAAAAGGGAAAGACGATCCAGCATGACGTAACCTTCCACAAGGAGGGAAAACTCCGTGCGACAGGGGTGAGCCAGGTCGAGGCCGAGGTGAGGAGGACGCTCGGCATGGGCCCGGTCGACTTCCGGAACACGATCTATGCCGCCCAGAATGACCTCCTGACCCTGCTCGAAAATACCCCGGGCAGGAGGAAGGAATGGTTCCTCCGGGCATTGGGCATCGATTACGTGAAAACCGAGAGCGACAGGCTCCTCAGGGAACGTATCGATGCAAAAGACCGGGATCTGCGGCTGCACGAAGGAGAACTGAAGGGGCTGATCGACAGGTATGACCCTGAAGAATTGTCGAAACTGCAGAAACTGGTCGAGCAGCTGGAAATTGAGAGAAAAGACCTTGAAGACCGCATGGTGAGCCACACAAAAAGGAGGAAAGAAGTTGCTGCAGAACTGCACCGTTTCCAGGAGAAGAAGACGGAGTATACGCGGCTCGTCGAGCGGCATGCCTCACTTTCAGGCGATAAAAAGGACCTCGTCCGGCAGAGGGAACGTCTCTTTGACCAGCTAAAAAGCCTCCCCGGGCTCGAGAAGGAATGCCAGGATCTAGAGAAAGAGGTCTCGGCGCTCGATGCCAAAAGGCAGAATCTCGAGGGTTTGAGAGGTAAAAAGTCGGAGTACGAACGACTCAAATCCGAGATCGGGTTTGCCGAAAAACAATGGAAAGAGCTTGATACCCGGGTCAGGAAGACCCGGGCAAACATCGAAATCATCGATAAAGATGCAGAGAGACTTGCATCACTGCGGAAAGGAGTACGGGAACTCCTGCGGATCGGTCCGCAGATACCAGATACTGATCTCGAACAGGCGGCGCAGTCAATGGAAGCAGATCTCCTGCACACCATCGGGACGCTCTCGGCCCGGCTCGGACACCTGGTGGAAGAGAGGAAAAATCTTGCCGCCGACTGGAAGGTCATCGAGGAAGCGGGCCCCAATGGGATCTGCCCCCTCTGCCGCCAGACGCTCGGCGCTCATTACGGCCAGATCGAGGGTGAGTTCTCATCCCGTTTCGACCGGATCGAAAAGGAGGCACTGGAGACCTGCGAGCAAAAAGACCGCGTAACCGTGGAGAAAGACCGGATCGATCAGCAAAAACCGGCGTTTCGGGAGATCAGGAGTATCTCTGAGAGATTGAAGAATCGATCGCAGCTGGAACAGGATCTCCAGGAACTCCTGGCAGCGCTCAGGAGGAACGAGGAGGAAAGGAAGTCATTGGCAGACCGGATCGTGCAATCGGGATACGATGAGACTGCATTTCTGCAGGCCGAAAGTGAAGTGAAGGACCTCGAGAGAGTCCAGTCCCGTTGTATCGAGCTCGGGAAGCAGATCGCCCATGGAAAGGCCCAGATGAACCAGCTCGAAGCGCTCGGTACCAGGATCCAGGAAAAGGAGAGCGAGATCGCACAAATTTCAGCCGCGATTGAGAATTCCGATTTCAACCCCGAGCTTGGAACGAGGCTGGAAGGGGCCCTCGAAGAGATCGACAACGGGATCCATGCTGCGGGAGCGGAGATCGCGGCCAACAGTGAACGGGTAAAGGGTGCCAGGGAAAAGATCGAACGGTTCAACAAAGATGAAGAAGCAATCGAAGAGTTGAAATCCCGGAAAGCGGATCTCGAGGATGAGATAGGACTGCTCCGCCTGACCCGTTCGATGATCGGGGAGTATGTCCTGTATCTTATGCAGGTCGTGCGGAGCCGGATAGAAGGTGAAGTGAGTCATATCATAAGCGAGATCACGGGAGGGCGGTATGAACAGGTGCTGCTTGACGAGGACTTCAACCTCCTCGTCAGGGACATCGACGACGATTTCCCCATCAACCGGTTCAGCGGTGGTGAACAGGACGACATCGCGGTGGCACTGCGTATCGCTCTCTCACGATATCTTGCGGAGCTTCACCATGTTCATGAGAGTACGCTCCTGATCTTCGACGAGATATTTGGAAGCCAGGATGAGGAACGGAGAACGAACCTGTTATCGGCACTCCGGACACAGGAATCCCGGTTCCCCCAGATAATCCTCATCTCGCATATACCCGACATCCAGGGGGAGTTCTCGAATACCCTGATGGTCGAGATGGCGGCCGACCAGTCGAGCAGGGTGCAGGAGCTGACATGACGCCAGGCGACAGGGAATACGAGAAAGCAGCCGACGAAATGGCGATACGCATCCGGGAAACAGTGCCCGGGAACCTCGTGGAAAAGTTTGGGGAGCAGGGTGGAATCGAGGCTTCCGATTTCTCTTCCTGCGAACCCTGCCCGCCTCATGGTACCTGTGCGGTGGACGGGAGCAATACCGTCCTGATGGAGTCAGGGAGCATGGCGATCGTTCTCTTCCGGGCGGCCCAGAGCACCTTCTTCAACACAGAGAGAAGACGGAGGTCTCTCTCCTCGTTGCAATTCGGAATCATCGGCCCCGGTCCGGACAACGAGGATTTTCCCGTTCTCTACGAGGAATGCTTCGGCCAGGCCCCCGGGACCCCTCTGAAAAACGATGACCGCACCCATGCTGCCGGAATCCTCCGTGACACCCTTGAGTACTGGGTCGCCGAACAGATGGCGGCGACCCTGGAGAAGGGATCCCTCCTCTTACGCGACGGTCCGCTCCGGGTCTCTCATGCGAGTCATGACCCGGTCCTCTCCAGGATAGAGGATTTATGCAGGGCACGCGAGATCGACCTTGCCGGAGTGAGCAAGCGCACATCGGCCACATGGGGCGGGGGTCATCCCCTCCTGCCCTCCGTCTTCGGGCTGGCCGAGACATACGGGATACCCGCTCCCTGGTGGGTTCGCATAAACCCTGTCATTCTCGACCATTCGCAGTTTCCCCAGTGGCAGCACGGCCGGATATATGTGGCATGCCTCCATCCGCAGGCAAAAAGCCCCATGAAGATCGAACTCTCAAAGGATCTCCCGGAGTCACGCGAGAAGATCATCATGGATCGTCTTGCGGCATGCTCCGGCGACGGCCGGGTTCCAGGGTATCCATACCCCCTCTTCGATGCCCACCGTACAGTCGTCCTGACAGAGGAGATCACAGAACAGGTCAGGTCGGACCTGATACGCCGCATCACCGGGACGGGCATCAGGCGACAGACCTTCGATATCTTGTTTGGAGATTATCATGACGAATTTGCACGATATTGAAAGAGTTGATCATTCAAAATACCGGCTGATCGGGCGAAGCGTTCTTTCATACCGCTACATCGCACCCTACGACTCCGAGCCCTACATCGGCGATATCAAGAAGATTACAGATGATACCAAGGGAGTCGTGTTCTTTGCAAAGGTTACCGATCTCTCGCACGACAGTAACTTCGCCGATACCAGGTGGGACACCCGGGTGTATGCCGAGAAGTTCTATGGCCTCGGGGAGGACGTCTTCATCACCGTGGATGCAGTGCCGCTCGGGTTCGTGGACAATGCCGACGGCAAATTCCATAAGCCCCGGACGATCCCCTCGAAATTCTCCCGGGTAGAAGACCCTGATGCAGACGATTTTGCGTTCCTGACCGAGCAGATGGGCGAGATCGAGGTCGGCCTGATGCGGAGCGGCCAGGACGTGATCCGTGATGTCGCCGTCAGGATCCCGAGCAAAGTCCTCCCCCAACACATGGGCGTGTTTGCCACGACAGGGATGGGCAAGAGCAACTTCATGAAGACCTTCTGCGCCTCCTGCATGAATGAAAGGAAGTTCGGCCTTCTCATAGTCGATCCCCACGGCGAGTACGTCAGCGGCGGGAGATCCTCGATCGGTGAACCTACAGGGGGACTTGTTCATTACACGGCAGGCAGGGAAGGTCTCGCAATCTTTACCATCCGGCCCGAAACGGACCGGAAGAAGTACGGGATGAACAGGCTCTGGATAGAGTACGACGATTTCAAGATCGGGGATCTCTCCATCCTCTATGATCTCTCCGCGGCCCAGCACGAGATAGTGGAAGCCTTCTCCGGGGTGGAGGGCAGCGAGGTGATCAATTTCTTCAGGACTGTTGACCCGGAGATATTTCCCATCAGGGACCCCGCGGCGGCGGGAGTCATGGAAGGAAGCCTGGCCTGGAAGATCCGAAACTCCATGGGAGGACCCGTCCGCGTGATCAAGAGCCATATCGAAAACATCGTCAATGGAAACAGTGCGTTTTTCAGGTCAAGGGGGTCTTCCATCTCCGAAATTATTGGCAAACTCCACGAGGACAGGGTGGTCCTGATAGATATCCCGGATATGAGTGAACGGAGCGAGCTCTTCGTATTATCGATAATCACACGGATGATCATGGAGCGCCACCGGTCTGAAGCGAGGAGTTTTGGCATCGACGAACGCCGTGAATATACACACCAGGTGCTCATCACCATCGAGGAGGCGCAGCGGGTGCTTGCAAGCGGCGGCTCATCTACACAGGTATTCAGGGAATGCGCGATGGAAGGGCGGAAATTCGGCGTCGGTCTCTGTGTCATTACCCAGCAGCCGAAGAACGTCGATCCCAAGGTCCTCGCCCAGATCAACACCTTCGTGGTCATGGGACTCGGTGACCGTGGCGACCGGGACATCATCATCGGAAGCGCAAAACAGGACCTCTCGAAGATGGAGATAGAGATACAGACGCTCGACCGGGGAGAGGCGATCATCAGCACGATCGGGATCCCCTTCCCGGTGAGCACACGAATCCACAAGTTCGAGGACTATATCGCCGGCCTGAACAGGCAGACGAGATCCCCGATATCGGAAGGACTGGAAGGGCGTTTCTGACCGTTCCGCGAGGGAAGAAAGACAAAAAAGTGGGAAATCGTCATAATTATTCTTCTCCCTCTCTCTCTTTGGCAACGAGCCCCATGAACAGGCACTCGTCCGCTGCGATCGGCTCGACGCCCTCGTAGTCGCCGATAAGGGAACCAAGACCGCGGACGAGCGCTGCCGGCGTCGCCTCGTCAGCCTCTCCCATGACAATCTCGGCAGCGGAGGCGATGTTGTCTGCAAGTGCCTGTTTTGTGACCTCGAGCGTCCGCCCGAAGAGGTCGCATCTCCCCCGCTCATCGATCACCGACGGGACACCGCTGCACCCGATCGCGACGCCGCTGCATCCCATGCGCATTGCATGCGTCCTGGAATCGGCGATGATGACTCCGACATTCACCCCGAAGAGAGCGAACAGGCGTTTCCGTATTGCCCGGGCGCTCTCGTCAGGCTGCGGCGGGAGCGGGATGACGCAACCCGGCGGTGCGTTGGATGCATCGACCCCTGCATTCGGGAGGAGCGTGCCATTCTTCATGCAGAGGAGGAACCCTCGGATTCCCCCAACGATGCTGTCGCTTTCGCGCCTGATGACCTCGACGGCGCGGGAGTCCATGTCATAGGTTTCGGCCAGCCGGACAGACTCCGGTCCGGGGTTTACCGTATCGAGCCTGATGACATGCCCTTCTGCGGTAGCGAGCGCCGTCTCGGCTATGACCAGTATGTCTCCCTCCTGGAATTCTCCTGCTCCGGAGCGCCTTATCGAGGTGACCAGGATAGAGACTAGGTCGTCACCTTCCCTGACCAGGTCGGTCCGGATGCCGTAGGTTGTGAACCTGTCGGTCATCGCACCCCTTCCATTGCCGCCATCACCCTGACCACGTCGACTGTCGGGCCCACATCATGTGTCCGGACCATGTCCGCTCCCCTCTCTATGAGCATCGCCGTCAATGCAAGGGAGGCAGGCAACCGTCCCGCCGCCTCTCTCCCGACCACTTCACCAAGGAAGCTCTTCCTCGACACTGCCGCAAGCAGTGGCCGTGAAAATGACCGGAATTCGTGGAAATGGTGGCACAGTTCCCAGTCCGTCGCAGCGGTGCGTTCGGGTATCCACTTTCCGATCCCCGGGTCAAGGACATATTCCGTGATACCAAACTCATCGCACCTGGAGACGACCAGGGACAGGGCGTCCATGGTCTCGGAGAGGCTCAAAGAGTCGCCCGGGCGTCTGTGGGAGGCCATGAGAACCGCAGGAAGGCCGGATCCTGCAACAAGCTCTGCATACTCTCGAATTGCCAGTCCGCCGATGTCGTTTACTGCATGTATGTCATGGGAGAGACATCGCTCCAGGACGGAGGGTCGGATGGTGTCAACCGAGACGGTGATACCGCTCCCGTCGAGCTCGGAGAGTGCCGTATCCATCCTCTCCCCTTCTGTCTTCTCATCGATGGGTGGTGATGAAGGAGCTGTGCTCCGGGCACCTATGTCGATTATCTCGGCTCCCTGGTCAGACATGGCTTCGGCCCGTGCCCTGATCTCTCCAATGCCTGCAAACGATCCGGAATAAAAAGATTCAGGACTGCAGTTGATGACGCCCATCACTCTGACGGGCTGCCCTTCGCCAATGGATATCCCGTTTATTCGGCACCGGGGCATGTGGCACGCTGTGCTGAAAGGAAGGTGTTCTCCATCAGGGTGGCGATGGTCATGGGCCCGACGCCTCCGGGAACCGGCGTTATCGCTGTGGCGATCTCCCTGACACGGTCAAAGTCCACGTCTCCGCACAGGACACCGTCAACAACGTTCGTACCCACGTCAACGACCACGGCACCTTCCCTGACCATCTCCGGGCCGATAAACCTGGCTTTTCCGACAGCCGCCACGAGTATGTCCGCACGGGAGGTCTCCTCTTCCAGGTTCCTGGTCCGGGAATGGCAGATGGTTACCGTTGCATCACTGTTGAGGAGGAGTGCCGCCATCGGTCTTCCCACCTCGATGCTCCTTCCCACGACGACAGCATGGAGGCCTTCAGTCTCGACTCCGTAATCTGAAAGAAGGTTCATGATCCCGAGTGGCGTGCAGGGGGCAAAAAACGGGTTTCCTGAGAAGAGACGGCCCAGGTTCAGGGGATGGAACCCGTCGACGTCTTTCTCCGGAATCACCGACCGGATAACCTCGGGAGTATTCACATGGGAAGGAAGGGGGAGCTGCACGAGGATGCCGTGGATGCCGGGATCATCGTTTAACCTGTGGACCTCCCGGCAGATCTCCCCGGTACGGGCGTCGACCGGCAGTTCTACCCCTATCGAACCGATATTCACGCGTTCACAGGCACGGTGCTTCATCCGGACATACATCCGGGATGCCGGATCGTCTCCGACGATGACCGTTGCAAGCCTGGGATGCAGATCAGATCTGGCAATATCCCGGGCAAGGCGCTCAAGCCGGATCTCAGATCTCTTCTTTCCGTCGAGGATCATATTACTCAGGATACAGGGGGTACTTTGTGGCCATCTCCCTGACCTCCTCCCCGATCTTCTTCACCGCACTGCTGTCATTGATGTCTTTCAATATCGTGCATATATATTCGCCTATGATCCGCATCTGTTCCTCCTTCATGCCCCGGGTGGTCACCGCCGGAGTACCGACCCGAAGACCGCTCGTGACGAACGGGCTCCTGCTCTCCTTTGGTATGGTGTTTTTATTTACGGTTATATGCGCCTCACCAAGGACGTTCTCGGCTTCAAGTCCGGTGATGCCGAGATCTGTCAGGTCGAGAAGGATGAGGTGGTTGTCGGTTCCGCCCGAGACCACACGAAGACCTTCGTCAATGAATACTTCAGCCATCGCCCTGGCGTTTTTGACCACCTGGCGGTTGTAATCCTTAAATGAAGGCCTGAGTGCTTCCTTGAAACAGACTGCCTTCGCAGTGATCGTATGCATCAGGGGGCCGCCCTGCATGCCCGGGAAGACCGCCTTGTCAACCTGCGGCCCATATTCGGCGTTGCACATGATGGCCCCGCCCCGTGGGCCGCGAAGGGTTTTATGGGTTGTTGTTGTGGTGAAGTTTACCACGTTCACAGAGTTCGGGTGAACCCCTGTCGCACAGAGGCCTGCGATGTGGGCGATATCTGCCATACAGTACGCTCCCACGTCGTCGGCGATCTCCTGGAATGCCTTAAAGTCTATTGTCCGTGGATATGCCGATGCACCGCAGACCAGGATCTTCGGCTTCTCCTTCTTCGCCATCTCTCCTACCACACCGTAATCCAGCATCTCAGTCTTTTCATCAACTCCGTATTGGGCAACCCGGTAGAACTTGCCGGTGAAACTCACGGGCGAACCATGTGAGAGGTGACCGCCCTGTGAGAGCTTCATGCTCATCAGCGTGTCCCCGAGGTTCATGAATGCAAAATAGACCGCCATGTTTGCCTGGGTACCCGAATGGGGCTGTACGTTTGCATGTTCCGCACCGAAGAGCTCTTTCAGGCGGTCCCTGGCCAGGTTTTCTGCCATGTCATGGAACTCGCAACCGCCGTAATACCGTTTGCCGGGATAGCCTTCGGCATACTTGTTGGTCATGATCGAACCCATTGCCTCCAGCACGGCCCTGCTGACAAGGTTCTCAGATGCAATGAGTTCAAGGCCGTCTCTCTGTCGAATACGTTCCTTTTCAATGATATCTGCTATGACTGGATCAGTGTCGGAAAGATGAGACATATAAAGAAAAGTCGACCTGATAGGGTAATACCTTTTCTTCCAGCAGGGAAAAAAAGGCAATTTAGGCCAGTTAAAGATGGGCCGTTTGGAAAAAAACGCGGAAACGGGAGCTGGAACGAGGGAAAATGAAGGGGAGAATTGTCCGGAATGGACGTGTTTCAGGCAGAGTGAAGGTTGTTCTATGACAATCCGGATAGATAATTTGCGTGATCTTCCGGGAATGGAAATCCCGGAAATCATTCAAAAATAGAGGAGTAAAAGTGAAATGGGCATTTTTTCCGGAATCAGCCCCCAAAGGTGAGAGAATTTTTTTTCATGAATCAAATTTCGCCGTCTCTCTTTGTATTTTCCAGCGTAAGGATTTTAACGTGGAAACGCATTCTATCTTTTAAGAAAAAGCGCAAAAATGAATGATGTCCACCCTCATTCATCAGGGAGAGTATGTCGACAACCATGCACTCTTGCGGTTCCCGGAGATCTGGAGGGTGCAGATAGAGACCGGTAACCGGGTTGCTGCCCGGGGCGTTTGCCTCTGGCACTGTCCGGGCAGGCACCTGATCCCCAAAAGGAGAGAGAAATGGAGATAAACAGGGATAATCGAAATGTTCCACCCATAGACGAACGAATAACCGTCCTTGAGAGGAAGGTTAAGGAGATAGAGGCCCTCTTGAAAGGTCTCACGGATGAAATGCTTGACCTGAAGTCCGTTACGATGCGGTTGTCCAAATCAGAGGACAGGCGAACCGAGATGAGGGCTGACAAGCCGTCATCGGGCCAGCAGAGTACCGTGATTATGCAGAAAAAGGCTGCCCCGGTTCATGGCGATATGAGGGTACCACATCCTGCACAGGAGAAGGAACCTGAGAAGATGGATATGATCATGCAGCCTGACGGAACCCTCAAACCGGAGAGGAGGACGTCAAGCGATTATATCGTCGCTTCGGCAGGGTACGGGAAGAAAGTCAAGCAGGGCCGTGGGAGCGGGTCCCGGTCCGGTGACGTGATCGTTGCCGAGGACGAGGACGAAGAACCATCAACCAGAAAGTGATAGATCCATCAAAAAAGTGACAGGGGCCTGCCGTCAGTGCACATCACGCAGCTGGAGATAGATAATTTCAAATCTTTTACAAAAAAGACAAAAATTCCTTTTTACGAAGGCTTCTCTGTCATATCCGGTCCGAACGGATCGGGGAAGAGCAATATCGTCGACAGCATACTCTTTGTCCTGGCCCTCTCCGGTTCCAGAACGCTTCGGGCGGAAAAACTGACCGACCTGATAAACCTGAACTCGGGGAAGAATACCGCCGAGGTGACGATCACCCTCTCGGACGGCACCAGGATCAGGCGACGGATAAAACGTACCGCAAGTGGGTATTACAGTTATAATTATTTAAACGACCGTCTCTGCAAGCAGGCTGATGTGACAGAATACCTCTCACGGTTCGGTATCAAGCCCCATGGATATAATGTCGTCATGCAGGGGGACATCACCCGCATCATCGAGATGAGCGACTTCGAGCGGAGAAAGATGATCGACGAGATCGCCGGTGTCGCGGAGTTTGATGCCAAGCGTGACCAGGCGCTGACAGAGCTCGAGGTGGTGCGGGAGCGGATAGAACGCGAGGAGATGCTGCTGCACGAGCTTGCAATCCGGCTCGAGGAGCTCGCGGTTGAACGCAAGCAGGCGCTGGCTTACCAGGAATGGCAGGAGAAACTCAACCATTTCGAGAACTGCAGGGCGGTGGCGACGCTCCACGAGCAGGAGAAGGAGCTCGCGGCACTCGTCCGGGTGATCGAAGAACAGAATCTATCTCTTGAACGCGTCAAATCCGACAAGAGCCACGAAGAGAATGAATTGTCCTACCTGCAGGCCGATCTGGCCGATATAGATGAACAGATCAACCAGAAGAGCGGCTCGGAGTACCTGAAACTGATCGCCGATCTTGAGGAGGCGAAGGCCCAGATACGCCTCTCGGAACAGAGCATAGCCAGGTTCAGGAAGGACAAGGAGGGCAACCTGGAAGCGATCAACCGCACCTTCGTCGACATGAAGCGCAGCGAGACGCGGGTTGGCGAGTGCAGCAAGTCCATCCGGGAACTCGGTATCGACCGGACAAACCTTGCCATGGAGGCGGCAACTGCCAGGGCACAGGTAGAGAATATTGAATCCGCGATCCAGTTGCAGAGCAGGGACGCCGAGGGTGCCAGGGACGAACTCTTCTCGCTCATGAGCCTGGTCGACGAGCGGAAAGCGAAGAGATCCGATATTCTCCACCAGAAGGACATGCTGCTTGAGAGGAGCCGGCTCCGCAGCTCGGAGAAGGAGCGGCTGGACGAGCGCCTTCGTGTCATATCAGAGGATTACGACTCACGCATCGCCCAGAGAGATGAGTGTGCCAGGGAGATACTGGCAAAGAAGGAAGAGAAGGAGTCGATGGACAGGGAACTCTCGAAGATCGAGTCCGGTCTTTTTGCAAAGCGGTCCACCCTCGAACGCGTGAAAGAGGAATACAGGGGATACGAACAGGAAGTGATGCGGCTCGAAGCCCAGCAGCAGGCACGGGGAGAGAGCGGAGGCCGGGCAATGGAGGCGGTGAGAGGCATGGACGGCGTGTATGGAACCGTGGCCCAGCTCGGCAGGGCCCCGCCAGAGTATGCGACCGCCCTGAACGTGGCCGCCGGCTCAAGAATCCACTACGTCGTCGTCGAGGATGACCAGGTTGCAACTTCGGCCATATACTTTTTAAAAGAGAACAGGCTCGGGAGGATGACGTTTCTCCCGCTCACCAGGCTGAAACCTCCCGCTTTATCGCCGGTCGAGGGTGACGGGATCCTTGGATATGCCGTCGATATGCTGGAGTTCGATCCCCGGTACCGCGATGCGTTCAGGGTGGTCTTCGGTGCCACGGTTGTTGTTGACTCGCTCTCACGTGCCCGGAAGCTGATGGGGAGGTTCCGCATGGTCACACCCGACGGGGAGCTCCTCGAGAGGACGGGTGCAATGACCGGAGGGAGTTTCAAGAAGGTCCAGAAGGGTTTCGGAACTGCGGTCGAGGAGGACATCATACGCCTGCGCCAGAAGATGGCATCGCTCGAGGGCGAGATTGCGGATCTTGAGAGTGCCGTGAAGAGAGGGACCGACGAGATCGATGCCAGGAGAAGGACGCGTGCCGAGACGGACCAGGAGATCGACCGCCTGGCGATGAGGGAGGAGGAGTTTTCCAAGCAGGCCGACACGCTTGAACAGGAGAGGGAGCGGATCGGGGAGGCCCTTGCGCTCATCGCAGGCGAGGTGAAGGCCGGGACGACCGAGCTTGCTGCTCTCGAGGTGACGCTTGACAATACCACCGACGAGATAAACCAGATCGGAAAAAAGATCGATTCCATCAAGAAGCGCCTCGACGATACCGACATTCCCGCGCTATCAGAAGAGCTCGAGAAGAAGAAGCGTGAAGCCGATGATATCGAGCGGAGGCTTCGCAACAAGGAGTCCGATATCGCCGATCTCCAGCGGGAACGCCAGCACTTCAATGCACGGGTGGAGGAGTTAAAGGCGGAGAACGAGCGGATAGGCGCACGGAACAGTGAACTTGACGCGGAGATATCCGGCGCCCAGGAGCAGATAGAGTCGAGTAAAGGTGAGATAGCCCGGATCGAAGAGAGGCAGAAGGAGTTCTCAGGGGAACTCGAGAACCTGCGGGCCAAGCACACGGAGGTTGCCGAGGCAATCAGGGAGTCGGAGAAGCACCTCCTGGAATTCGAGGCCGCGATGGAACGGATACGGATACAGATCACCGCACTCGAGGAGCGGAAGGCGGCACTCGATGCCGAGATCGAAACCTTACGAAGCGAGGTCGGCGACAGGGACACGGACCTTACGCTCCAGGAGATCGAGGATGGTATCGCCGAGGCGACGCACGAGATGCGGAAGATTGGTGCGGTGAATATGCTCGCAATCGATGAATTCGATCGTGTTGACAAGAGGATACAGGAGAGGACCGAGAAGAAGGAGGTGCTTTCCAGGGAACGGACGGATCTCCTCGAGAGGATAGAGAGCTTCGAACAGATGAAGTATGACGCGTTCATGACCGCGTTCCGGGCGATCGATGCGAACTTCCGCGAGGTGTTCGCCCGACTGACCAGCGGCAACGGTCACCTTATCCTGGAAAACGAGGAAGATCCCTTCTCAGGCGGGCTGTCGTTTGCCGTCCAGCCGCGGGACAAGCCTGTGCACCTGCTATCTGCCCTGTCCGGTGGCGAGAAGTCCCTGACAACGCTCGCATTCATATTCTCTATCCAGCAGTATATTCCTGCGCCGTTTTATGCCTTCGACGAGGTGGATATGTCGCTTGACGGTTCGAACGTGGAGAGGATAGCAGAGATGATCAGGGAACTCTCGATTCGGTCGCAGTTCATCATAGTCTCTCTCCGAAAACCGATGATAGAGGCTGCTGACAGGATCGTCGGGGTGACACTTCTCTCTGATAAGAGCTCGTTTGTGACAGGGATCAAGGTAAATGGCTGAAGAACCTGTTGAGATCCTGGTTCATATGGCGGAGAAGGGTGAGATAGATCCCTGGAATATCGACATCGTTGAGGTCACGGACCGGTTTTTGGCCGAGCTCGACAGGAGGAAGGAACTTGACCTTCGCATCTCCGGAAGAACGCTTTTTTACGCAGCACTCCTCCTGCGAATGAAGTCCGAGTATCTTGGAATGGTGGACGAGGAGGAGGAGGATGACGAATTCGGGGAGGAGATCGACGGGGTCGACGAGTTTTCACTGGAAGACGATTTCGGTGACGGGATTGGCCTTGGTCCCATCGAGCAGCTCGAACACGAGATACGGAGACGCCTTGACAGAAAGCATCTCCGCAAGAGGCCCGTCACGCTTTTTGAGCTGATCCTGGAATTGAAGGCGGCGGAAAAAGAGCAGAGAAGGCGCCAGAGATTCCGGTCTCCACTCCCGGGAGAATTTTTCGATGTCGACGACGTGGTGAGTATCGCTCACGAGGAAGGCTACCGCGAAGCGGCTCTGTCTGTAATGGAGGAATTTGAGCGCCACCTCGAGAAGGAGGGAGTGATGACTCTCCGCGAGATCGCGGAGATCCTGGGGAAGGGTATCGTGGAGATATACATCCCCCTTCTCTTCCTGATGTTCGAGGGAAGGCTTACACTGTGGCAGGACGAGTTCTTCGGGGAAGTGTTTGTCCAGGTATGCCCTGCAGAGGCGGAGTGATCTTTAATCCATCTATGTGGTGAAATAAGGTAAATTGCAGGGTTAATGCCGTTAATCAAGCTTTCAGGAGTTTGAAATTGATTTGATAACGGTAGAATTTGATTGAGGGTACTACTGCTAACGCTCTACGGATTTTCTGATCATCTTCCAATGCAATGATAACACCTGATACTGTTTGTCCCGGTTCAGCGAGTTCTTCCTGAACATACCCGATATATCGTAATATCTGTCCCACAACAACATCGCTAGCCCGGCCTTTCTTCAGCTCAATAACCAGCATTCGTTTTTTATCCTTACTGACAGCAAGAATATCTATTGGTCCTGTGTCTGTCGGGTATTGCTGTCCGACTTGTTCACCATCTTCTTCATAAATATTGTATTCCTTGTTTAGATCTGTTTGTGTCCAGTTCTGTACAAGAAAGTCTTCGAGATGCTTCTCCATTGCGAACGCGGCGGGATCCTCAATATTAGGATCGGTTGACACAAATGTTGGCATGGAGTTGATCAGTCTCTCGATCTCATTCTGATGTCGAGTGATATCCGAAATCATACCCCCGGCTCTGATAGAATTCCATAATTCATCACTCATTGCAGTACGATCAATAGTGTGTGTAAGCCATTGAACGGATCTGCGATGTGGAAGGATCGGATCTGGAACATATGAATAATTACCTGTAATTTCACCGATATGATAGATACCTGAACCATCTGGGCAGAGAACGAGATCACCTCTCTTAAGGCCTTTAGCAATAGTCCAGAGAAATCCACATGCAAGACCCGCTCTGATTTTGGAAGAATCCGGGTTTTTTTCTAAGAATATCGGAATAAACCTGTTATTAAAATCACGCCATGCTTCTGGGAGATTGTGAGAAAGATCTTCCGCGATACCAATATCCGCACCAATAAAATTCCCGGAAAAACATTGTTCTCCGGTTTTCCGCATTAAAATTTC
>DAWO01000056.1:18311-28425 GCA_002509485.1 Methanolinea sp. UBA477 | reverse complement strand
GGGTATGGAAAAAATACCGGTCTCGGCCTCTTCATGATACGGGAGATTCTCTCGATCACCGGCATCACCATCGAGGAGACGGGAGAGGCAGGCGAGGGTGCCCGGTTCGAGATTCATGTGCCGCCTGGAAAATGGCGGCCTTCACCAGGTGCCTGAAGCGCATCCTTTTTGTCGGAATATGGCAGTGTGGAGGTCCGTCCCTGCCTGGCATACCTGGAGTTCTCTCCCCCTCATCCGGAAACCGGCGCTCTCCCCGCTGCATGGTCATCACGATGCGGTTCATCCCTGATCACGAGGTCAATCAGGATGGGGCGACGTTCGAGATAGAACGGGATAGCATATTCATAATTGCCCCTCCCAACGATATCATCCGATTTTACCCCTGTCAGTCTCTCGATTGCCTTGTTCCAGGTTATCACCACTCCTCCCGTGTCTATCGCAAAGGTTGCATCAGGGAGGAAATCGATGATCTCGGCAAGGCGTTTCCTGGACTCTACGAGTGATTTTTCTGCCTCTCTCCGTGTCACCGCCTGGATGACCTTGTGTCCAGGCTCGGTGAACTGGACTCTCGGATCACCCCCCTTCTGGAGATAGAAGTCCACACCGTTGTTGATGGCCTCGATAACGACCTCTTCGCGTCCTTTTCCGGTAAAGAGAATGAAAGGAACAGTCCCGTACAGTCTCCTGACCTCTTTTAAAAACTCGAGACCGTTCATCACCGGCATCTGGTAATCGGAGATTATCGCATCATATCTCCTGGCCTTGAGAGCATCGAGTCCCTTCTGTGCGGAATCCACGGTATTGACCCTGAACTGCCCGGTTCGCCCGGGAAAGATCCTGGCGATCTCAAGAAGACTGGATTCGTCGTCGACGTATAGTACAGAGATGATAAGCGATTCTATTCAGTTATGAGAATAGATCGGCTGAAAGAAGTGATAAATGCATTGAACATGGTACGTCTGAACGAAAACTGTCTTCAATACGGTCTTATTCCAAGGCCATGCCGCCACCCTTTCCGGATTTTTTGGGGTTGAGTGAAAGAACGGGGGTAAAGCGACAGCCAGGAGCATTCAATTCTCCCGGATGCCGGATTGAATCCAAAAACATGTTGTATATTCCAGTTTTCCTGATGTCCGGGAGAAAGCCGGCTATTCGCCGTACGGCCCCGGTTCTGCAGATTCGGAAAGGCCGATTGCGCCGCTGATGATATTGACGGCAATCTTCATGGCCTCCATCTCCTCCAGGGGGAATTCCCGCTCCATGCTGTTGCCGAAGACGACTGCCCCCCAGATCCGATCCTGGACAAAGACAGGGAATACGATGGCAGAGTGAATATCGAGTCTCTCCATCATCTCCTGCTCCCTCCCGGAGATATCGTCCCGACAGATTTTGGTCGGGTTTCCGGCCCTGAGATCTTCCACATAGATGTATTGTCCAAACCAGGGTGCGGCCTCGAGCTGCCTTGCTTCGGCGGCCATGAATGGCGGGATGCCTCCCATCGTCCACTCACTGACAAGTTCAAGCGATTTGGGCTTTTCATCACCTGTGACAAGCCTGAAGATCTGCACGCGATCGAGATCCATCGCAATCCCGACCTGTTCCAGGATAGGGTAAAAATCATATCCCCACGTATCCTGTGTCTCCTTTCGGGAGATCAGGTGACTTGCAGCGAACTGCCTGAGAAACCACTCGACACCGAATCCCAGCGCCAGGAGAATGGCATCGCGTTTCTTGATCTCGTTCTCCATCCGGTGCTTGAAGAGTGCGATCTCGATATTGGACTGGACTTCCCGCTCATTGAATGGCTTTACAATATATCCGTAGGGCTCAGTCTGTTTTGCCCTCTCGAGGAGAGTGGAGTCTGCGTACGCCGTGACATAGATGATTGGGATGTCATTGGCTGCACGGATCCGTGATGCGGCAGAGATACCATCCATCTCTCCTGAAAGCATGATGTCCATGAGGATCAGGTCAGGTTTCTCTGTCATGGCCAGCTCGACTGCCTTCTCACCGCTGTTTGCGATACCAGTTACCTGGTATCCCAGGCCCTCAAGTGTCATCTTCAGGTCCTCGGCGACGATCAGCTCGTCCTCGACAACCAGGATACGCGTATCTGTCATGGATTGACTCCTTTCTCCCCGCATGGGATCACGATAGAGAATGAAACACCTTTTGTTGTATCAGTCTTCTCTATCGTGCTATCGAGCTGCCTGACCAGTGAAGTGACCAGGTGGAGCCCAAGAGTATGTACCTCATGCAGGCTGAATCCTGGCGGAAATCCCACGCCGTCATCTTCATACGAGATTCTGATCTCCCCTCCTGCAGTCCTGCCGCGGATGGTCACGTTCCCTTTCACATCTCCCGGAAATGCATGTTTCATTGCATTTGATATGAGCTCGTTCATGACCAGGCCGAGTGGGATGGCGACATTGATCTCCGTCATGATACGATCGAATTCCATGTGTAATGTCACTTTCTGTGCAGCCTCCCCGTGGGTTGCGAAGAGCTGCCTGATCAGTGAGTTCAGATACGCGGAGAGGTCTATCCTGGCAAGGTCTTCAGAGCC
The DNA here is from genome assembly GCA_002509485.1 of Methanolinea sp. UBA477. Classification (GTDB taxonomy): domain Archaea; phylum Halobacteriota; class Methanomicrobia; order Methanomicrobiales; family Methanospirillaceae; genus SD8. The sequence goes on along the minus strand of DAWO01000056.1, from coordinate 25,859 downwards.
GTAGAGTTTCTCGTGGACAAGCGACATGGCCCGTACGCGGTCCTGCGTCTCCTGCAGGAGCACTTTTACATTGGGATCACTGGCTTTCCGGATCTGAAGGTTCATCAGGCTGATGATAATCTGGAGATTATTTTTGACACGGTGGTGTATCTCCCGCAGGAGAACGACTTTTTCGTCAAGGGAGGCACGGATAACCTGCTCGGCCTTCTTCCGTGCCGCTACCTCCTCCTCGAGTTCCTGTGTCCTGTCACTCACCATCTGTTCGAGGTTCTCGTTCAGCTGGGCGAGTTCCTCCTCGGTCTCCTTCATCCGGGTGATATCCCGTATTGACTCTATTGCCCCGGCAGTCTCCCCTTCCGGTCCGAAAAGTGGGGATGCAACAAGCGAGAGGGTCATCTCCGTTCCATCCGGTCGGACAATCCCGGTCTCTGCCGTAATAGTCGATTCATCCCTGTGAATGTCCTCGTATTTCATTCTTGCAAAGTCCATGTCGGGCCGGATCACAAGATCGATCAGAATGGGACGCCGTTCTCCATACATCCAGACGCTGTATTCATAATTTCCCTTGCCGATAATATCTTCTGCTTGAATCCCGCTCATATTTTCGATGGCCCGGTTCCATGCAAGCACCTTCCCCTGGTTGTCGATGACGAAGGTCGGATCCGGAAGGAAACTTATGATGTCGGAGAAGAGCTGTCGGGACTCACGGAGTGCCATCTCCATCCGTTTCCGCTCGGTGATGTCCTGGTTCACTCCGTGCGTTTTGACCGGCCTGCCTTCTTTGTCCAGGATGACGCCGATACGAACGACAATATAACGGATCTCTCCATCACGGCGGATGATGCGGTGCTCCAACTGGGAGGAGAAATTGGGATCGGTGGTCTCCTGGGCCGCCCTGACTTCATCAGCAACCATATGTCCATCATCGGGGTGGACAAATTCCCTGGCATATTCCTCTGCAGGCATCTCGTAACCACCTTCGCGCTCCGCGGAGGTGCCATACAGGGCATAGAAGCGGTCATTGAAGGTGAATAAGCCTGAGGCTATATCAAATTCCCAGTGGGCCTGTTGTGCCATGTCCATGGCCTCTTCCAGCTGCCTCCGGTTCTTCTCGAGTGCCTCCTCACTCCGCTTGCGCTCGGTGATATCGAGAATGACTCCCTCGTAATGGGTTATCCTGCCCTTATAATTCCGGCGGATATGGGTATAGTCTTCGATCCAGTATTCATCCCCTTCGCCTCCAAAGATCCTGTATACCTGGATGTATTCATCGATCCCGTTTCTGCTGTTGTATTCCACCACCTCGCTTACCTGGCCGGCATCATCCGGATGTATGATATCGCTGTACATGATCCTGCCGGAGAGAAAATCCTCCGGGGTATATCCGAACTGGGTGATGTTCTCGCTCATCATCTCGACAGGCCAGTTCTTCTCGGCTCTCAGAAGGAATGCAACCGCCGGGCTGGTGTTGACGATTCTCAACAGTTCTGCAATGCGTTCCCGGGCGGCCTTCCGCTCGGTGATGTCCCTTCCGATAACCTGGACTCCGGAAAAAATTCCATCCTTTACAATCGGGGACAATGACAGCTCCATGAATGAAATGCCGCCGTCTTTTTTCCTGATTCGGGTTTCAAGGTTATCTACCGAGATGCCTGTCCGGTTCTTTTTGATGACTTCCGATATTGCTTCGTGATCTTCTTTGACGATAAAGGAGTAAGCGGTCTTCCCGATGATATCCTCCGGGCGATATCCCAGGATCCGTTCAATCGACGGTGAAACATAGGTCCCTTTGCCGGTGTCGTCTGACAGGAAGATAAGTTCTGAACTGCGTTCGGCGACACCCCTGAACTTCTCCTCGCTCTCCTCCAGGGCCGCTTCAGCCTCTTTCAGTTCGGTGATATCCTGGATGGCTCCGATCAGTTTTCCAACCCCTCCCTCCTCGGAAACCTTGTGGCCCATGATCCGGACCCAGTTATGGCGCCCCGTTGTCGTTTTTATGGGAAGTTCGAAATTGAATGGATCACCAGTCCCAATGCACCGCTGCATTGCTGTTTTCACCATTGATCGGTCCCGTTCATCGAACAAGAGAAGAACTTCCGGAACCTTTAGTGTGTCACGGTCAGAAAGATCAAATATTCTCGATGCTTCAAGGGTAAACCGGGCTTCCTGCGATTCAATATCCAACTTTACCCCCCCGACTTTTGCCAGCCTGCCGACATCGGTGAGAAGTTTCTCACTATCCCGCAGTTCCTCCTCTGCACGCCGCTGTTCTGTTACGTCGCGGATCGTGCCCTGGAAATGGGTCACATTCCCTTGTGCATCCCTGACCACAACTGTGGTAATAAGTGCATCTATCGTTGTGCCATCTTTTCTTTTGAGCGTGACAGGATACTCCTTCGAATAGCCGTGTTCGTGGATGAATGCTGTGTGCCGGTCTCTCTCATCCGGATCCGCATATACATCGGCCACGCGGGCTTGCATCAGGTCTTTCCTGCTCTCGTATCCCAGGATGGTTACCATTTCGTCATTGAAATCGATAAACTGACCCTCGACAGAGGTGATGAAGACACAGTCACGCGAGGTGGAAAAGAACGCACGGTATCTCTCTTCACTCTTTTTCAGTGCCTCTTCAGCCTCCCTGCGATGAAGCAGTTCCCACAAATGGTTTCCGAGAGTAGTGAGCGCATCAGTGTCACCCTCGTTATAGTCAGTCTCCTTGTTTGCTACCGCTATCACGGCGACGATGTGGTCACCATCAAAAAGGGGTACTGCAAGAAAACGGGTTATATGAACATGCCCGGTGGGACAACCGTGTTTTGCCGGGTGGGGGGCGGAATAGTCGTTTAGTTCGAACGGGGCACGCCGGCGGACAGACTCTCCCAGTACTCCTGTAGATGCGACGGGGAAATCAAGGCCCCTGTCGGTTATGCGACACTCCTCCATGACATCCTGTGACCATGAGCGGATGCTCATAACCGATTCGTCGGAGTTCATCAGCCCGATGAACGAGTAGCGGCTCTCTGTCATCTTCAGGCAGGCTTCCAGTGAGAACGCGAGCATCTCTGAAAAGGCACTATCCTTCATCTGGTCAAGCTCGAGCAGTTTCTGGGTTCGGACTGCCTGGAGCCGGATCCTCTCCTCCGCCTTTTTCTGGTCGGTTATATCGACACCCACCCCGATATACACGGGTGAAGCATCTTTTGGATGCGGGAGCTCACGGGTATTCCAGAGGATGTACTTCTTCTCTCCGTTTTTGGTGGTGATGGTGGTCGAGAAATTTTCCAGGTACGAGCTGCTGGATATGATCTCGTTGATCTGCCTGGAGACTTCCCTCCGGTAAACTCTGTCAGGGTAGAGTCTCTTCCATATATCGGATCCTCCTTTCAACTCCTCGGAAGAGTAACCCGATATCTCCTCGGCCGCGGCATTCCACTCGATAACTCTGCCGCCTGCGTCGAGGATCATCATCCAAACGTTCGCATTCTGAATGATGCGCTGTTGTATCTTCTTGATATATCCATTTGAGAAGGATGTATCATTCATACCATCAGACCTCTGTTTTCATTCCGGGAATCATGGTTACCGACTCCTCCAAAGCACTCACTCCTTCACCTTGACGACGATGGAAAACGCAGTGCCCTGGCTCCGGTCGAGTTCTATGCTCCCATCCAGCTGGTTCACAAGCGATATGATGAGCTTAAGCCCCAGCGTGGGGGCATTCCGCCAATCGAGTTCTTCCGGAATCCCAACGCCCGTGTCGGCCACTTTGAGAGATATCGTGTTATCTCCGCGCGTTGCCGAGATGGAAAGGGATCCTTTCTTATCACCGGGGAATGCATGTTTGAGTGCATTGGAGACGAGCTCGTTGATGATGAGGCCGACAGGGATAACGGTGTTGATAGGAACCCTGATCTCGTCGATCTCAATTTTGAGCATTACTTTACGGGAATCAATATTGTAATTCAAAAAGAGCTGCCTGGCAAGAAACTCGATATATTCGGCAAGATCGATGTCAGAGATGGTATCGGACCTGTAGAGCTTTTCATGAACGAGTGCCATGGCCCGAACCCGGTTCTGGGTCTCTGTCATGATCTTTCTCACCTGCGGATCGTCACTCTGCCTGAGTTGCAGGTTCGTGAGGCTGATGATGATCTGCAGGTTGTTCTTCACCCGGTGATGGATCTCACGGAGAAGCAGGCTCTTCTCATCGAGAGATACCCGGAGTTGCTCTTCGATCGTCCTGCGCCGGGAGATCTCTTTTAACAGATCTTCTGTCCGTTTCTCAACTTTCTGCTCGAGTACGGTATTTAAAGAGCGGATCTCCGATTCCATCAGTTTCTGGTCGGTGATATCGCTTGTAAATCCGATAAAGTTCTCTTCGTCAATTTTGACCGCCTTGACAAGCCAGTAACCGACATCGCCGTTCTTCGTCACGTATCTTGTCTCACCAGTTGCCTGCCCCTCCTCCCTTACTCTTCTGAAATGCTCTTTTGCTATTGCTGTATCGGCAGGATAAACCATTTCAATAAGATTTTTTCCGAGGAGTTCGTCTTTTGAAAAACCGGTGATCTCGCATGCAGCATCGTTTACCATGGTGTAATTGCCCTGGTCATCGACCAGGAATACACCATCCGGAGCGTTTTCTATATAGCTCCTGAATCTCTCCTCGCTCTGGCGAAGCGCCTCTTCGGCGTTCTTTTGATCTGTGACATCGCTGACAAATCCCAGGTATTCTCCTTCACCGACTTTCATGCCCTTGACAAGAGAGTGCCGCACATTGCCATTTTTTTGAACAAGTCTCACTTCAACGATAACTTTTCCTTCATTTTTCACTTTTTGGAATTGCCCGACTGCGAAGGCGCGATCATCAGGATATACCATACCGATGATGTTTTTTTGGAAGAGTTCATCCCGAGAAAATCCGGTGATCCTGCAATCCGCCTCGTTTACCATGAGAAGATCCCCTGCATCGTCCACCAGGAAGATCCCGTCAGGAGCGTTCTCCACGTAACGTCGGAATCTCTCCTCGCTCTGGCGGAGCGCCTTCTCAGCCGCCTTCTCTTCGGTTATATCGCGTATGATGGTCGATACCCCGATGAGATCTCCTTCCGCGTCTTTTACCGGGGATACAGTGAGAGATACATCGATAATCCTGCCATCTTTTGTCTTTCGTGATGTGCGAAAATGGGAGACTGGCTCTCCGGCACTGACCTTCTCCAGGAGTATGCGTGTGTCGTCAGGGTGTCCGGGTGGAACAAGCATGGAGACGGACTCGCCGATAATCTCTCCGGCAGAGTACCCATAGATACGTTCAGCTCCCTTATTCCAGCTGGTAACAATTCCGTCAAGTGTCTTTCCGATGATGCCGTCGTTTGAATACTCGATAATTGCCGAGAGAAATGCCTGCTGTTCTTCAGCCTGCTTCTTCTCGGTGACATCCTCGTATATGGCAACAATCTCTCCCGCAGGGAGCTTGAGGATATAATTCTCACGCCAGCCTGCGATTCGTTCATCCTTGTAGATCGAGACCGGATGGTGTTCTGCAATTCCCGTCTTCCAAACCCTTTGGATTGCATTGAATAGGCCAAATTCCTTTACCGAGGGGAAGATCTCAAGCAACGAATGCCCGATCACATCATCTCTTTTCAGGTTCTCGATACGTTCGACCGCCTTGTTGATATCCTTGAAGATGAAGTCCTCGCCATCCCCGGCAGCCTCGTATATGGCTACGCCGGAGGACATGTTTTCAAAGAGGCTCTTGAACCGGGATTCACTGGTTGTGAGTGCATTCACCAGCTCGGAGAGCTTCTCCTTCTCTTCCCGGACGGTTGAAAGGAGCGCTTCGATCTCTTCCTCTGTCCGCCTGCGGTCTGTTACATCCCTGATAACCTCTATCGCACCTGTACGATTGCCCCGGGTGTCATAAAGCGGGGCTGCGGTGCCCCAGAGACAGGCGCCCTCTCCCCCATACATGCCCCGGACGAATGCTTCTGAGGTAATTGTCTCCCCGTCGCGCTTGATGTATTCGTACTTTTTTTCGGACTTTTCATCACGTATTGATACGAGATCGATGAGGATCGGGCGTCTCTCCCCGTAAAAAGGTATGCTGTATTCGTAATCCCCTTTCCCGAGCATCTTTTCTGCCGGAACACCGGTCATCTTCGCCAGCGCCTTGTTCCATGCGATGACTCTTCCATGGGAATTGATAGCCAGCGTTGCGTCAGGGAGAAGATCGAGGATGTCTGCCAGCCGTTTCCAGTATTCATCCCGGGTTTCGTCTGCTGCCTTTTTCTCTCCGGTTCCCTTCTCCGCCATACAATTCCCTTCACGTATCACGAAATCACCGGCAATTCTTTGATATTCACCTGAAAACCGGATCCAACGGGCATATCGATCATATCTCCGAGAGTCTGTTAACAGTGCAGGCAGGATGCTTCCCTGATCAGCCTGGAAGATGCAGGGAACGATTACCTGGCCATTTTTCCTGTGATCCGGGAAGCACCTGGTTCACCGTCTGTCAGGGACGGTATTTTTTTCGTCGTGGCAAAGGCATGTATGCGGGAGCCATACCAACCTGAATAGCGGCGAATTCTGATTGGGCTGCAGGTGTGGCTTTTCCGGACTCTCTCCACCGGGTTCGGGATCTTTTTAAATACTGCTTGTAATTGTCGAATACGGGAATTGTCTTTATAATTTTATCCCTCACAGGGCATTCACTCGCAGGATTCCATCGTGGGAACAAAACGCATATTCAATTTCTTTTAGTCTTTTACCGACGGATTGTTCCAGACAAGCCAGTAGAATCCCAGGTCGTTCATCAGCTGGACAAGTTTCCTGAATTCCGACGGCTTGACGATGTAACTGTTTGCATGATAATCATATGACCGGGCGACATCGCTTTCCGCATCCGAGCTTGTCAGAACCACTACGGGGGTGCGAAGGAGACCGGGTGTTTCCTTGACAATCCTGAGAACATCGAGACCGTCTACCCGGGGCAGCCTGAGGTCGAGGAGGATGAGATCCGGGTCAGGACAGGTTTCTGTGCTGGCGTATACTCCCCTGTGGAAAAGATAGTCAAGGGCCTGCTCACCATCGAGGACATGGTGGATGCTGACTCCCGCCCCGAGCTTGCGCAGCCCTCTTATTATCAACTCTGCATGAGCCTCGTTGTCTTCGACCAGCAGGATTTGCCTGGGTTTTCCAGGGAGTTCTCGCATGGGAAGACCTTCTCTCTCCTCCCTCTTATTACTATTCAATCCCTTCCCCGGAAGCCTGGGGCAATGTAAAACAGATGGAGGTTCCTTTCCCGGAACCCTCCGATTCTACCCAAACTCTCCCTCCATGGCAGGTGATGATCCGTTCCACGAGAGAAAGACCAATTCCAGTTCCACCGGATTGCCCATCCAGTTTCTCAAACAGTCTGAATATCTTTGAGCTGTATTGGGGATCGACACCTATTCCCTGGTCCTGCACAAAAAAGACAGTCTCTCCGTTGTCCTCCCGCTTCCCGATCCGTATCCAGGGATGATCCGGTGGTCTCGTGAACTT
>DAWO01000056.1:17084-18256 GCA_002509485.1 Methanolinea sp. UBA477 | reverse complement strand
CTTCGCTGACAATGGTATCCAGAGACACATCCTGCGGGGGATTGGCGACCCGTCCTATACGCGAGAGCGCAAGAAGGTCTTCTAAGAGCTCCTGCATGAGATCGGCGGCAGGGATGATGCGTTCAATATCCTGCTTAATCCGGGAGGTGTCCCCACTTTTCACATCCTCCTCCAAGAGACCGGCAAATCCCTGGATTGCTATGAGCGGACTCTTGAGGTCGTGAGATACGGTGTATGTGAAACGTTCGAGTTCCCCGTTTTTCCGTTCAAGTTCACGTATCAGTGCCTCGCGTTCTTCTTCCATGGCCTTCCGCTCGTCAATCTCCTTCTCCAGCTGCATTACTTTCTGCTCGAGCTTGTGAAACAGAACCTCGCTGTATTCCTGCAGGGCTTCCTGCTCACCGATATGTGGCCGGGACGTTTCAGCGGCCCCTTTCTGGAGTTTTGTAACTGAGAATCTCTTTTATCTCATCGGCGAGAACTTCCGGTTTCTGCGGTTTTATGATGAACCGATCGACCCCGATTTTGCTGGCGAACTCCCGGTCTTTTTGATCGGTATACGTGGCAGTAGGGGGATCACCGGGATGCTGTTCAGCCGCTCGTCTGCCTTCCATCGACGGCAGAGCTCAAAACCATCCATCACAGGCATCAGGATATCGGTGATGATAGCGTCAGGGGGGTCGTCCTTTGCTGCAGCAAGTGCTTCGGCGCCATTCGTGGCCGTCGTCACTTCGTAGCCGTTCCCTTTCAGGATGGCCTCCAGCAGGTACAGGTTCTTCTGGTTATCGTCGACGATCAGTATTCGGGACACGCTCTATTCTCCTGTAGGTTCTCTCTCATGCATGAAATTTTTCGATCTCTTTTCCGAATGTGTTCGGATTCATGGGTTTTTCGATATATCCCGTACACCCTGCATCGATTGCTTTCTTTCGGTCTTCCGGCATTGCATATGAGGTGAGTGCGATGATGGGGGTTGGATGCAGATCCGGGCAACGCCTGAGTTCGCCTGCAGTCTGGTAGCCGTCCATCACCGGCAGCTGGATATCGAGAAGGATGATATCGGGCTTCTCCTGTGCTGCAATGGCGATCCCCTCTCTCCCGTCCCGTGCCCGGATCACCGTATACCCTTTCGCACGCAGGATAAACTCGACCAGGTAGTAGTTCTGGTCATT
>DAWO01000056.1:9083-17032 GCA_002509485.1 Methanolinea sp. UBA477 | reverse complement strand
CCCGTCCCCTCGTACTGCCGGGTAAGCCCGGTCTCGATCTGGGTGAATGGCTTGAAGAGCTCTTCCTGGTCCTCTTTTGCAATCCCAATTCCTGTATCCTTTACACGGACCAGGACTGAATCGCCCTCTCGTGAGCATTCTGTCATTATATACCCTTTCTCGGTGAACTTGACGGCGTTCGAGAGCAGGTTGAGAAGGACCTGTTCCACTCTGCGTCTGTCAGCCCTGACAGTGCTCCCACCGGGTGAAACCGTGAGTTTCAGGTCAAGGCCTTTCGCTTCGGCCATGGGCCTGACCGTATGCATCACTTCTTCGAGCAGTGGCCCGATCTCGAATATCTCGTCTTCGATCTTGAGTTGTCCCGCTTCGATCTTGGAGATATCCAGCACGTCATTTATCAGGGCAAGCAGGTGATCGGCGCTCTCTGCCACCATGCCAAGCTGTTTTGCCTGCTCTTCGTTCAGGGGCCCGGCAAGTTCCTGGAGAAGGATGCCGGTAAATCCTATGATCGAGTTGAGGGGTGTGCGGAGCTCGTGGGACATCGTGGCAAGAAATACGGACTTGAGCCGGTCTGCAGATTCGGCGGCCTCTTTTGCCTGTTCCAGTTCGCAGGTGCGCTCATCGACGATATCTTCCAGGTGGTCGCGGTATTCTTCCAGTTCCCTGATTGCTTTCTTTCGCTCTTTCTCTTCGGTATGAATCTTCTCGACCATCGCCTTGAACGAACCGGCGAGGATTCCGATCTCTCCTGCCCCCCCCTGTCTGTATCTCCTGGTCCAGTTCTCCGGTTCCCGCGATCTTTTCACTCACATCCGTCAGATTCCTGAGAGGTCGTATCACCGTGTAATGGAGAGCCATGAGCGTTATTGCAGAGAGCAGTATGAGAGCCAGGAACACGAACAGGAGTATTCCTGTTATCGATTCATTGATCTCTTCTTCGATGCTTTCGAACGGGACAAAAGAACCGATCTTCCAGCCAAGTTCCGGCGAGGTTGTGTATATCAGGTACGATCCGTCCAGGACGAGGACGCCATCAGGTGATACAAGAAACGTTGCCGTCTGCTCCTCCAGGATTTCACTGACATTGCCGAAGAGAAACGAGGAATCCCGTGCAGCGAGGATTATGCCTGACCTGTCAGTGAGAATCATCTCACCTCTATGTGCCATATTGAATTCAGAGATATAATCAGTCAGGTTGGCAAGCGTGATGTCGGCGCCGACGACGCCGTACAGGGTCCCGTTTTCATGAAGGAGTGGGGTTGCGAGACCGATATTTACGTCCGGGGTCGTGACCGATCTACAGGGCTCGGTCATGCTCACCTGCCCGGGATGGCTGGCGGCAAGGGTATACCATGGGCGATCCCTCGGGTCATACTGCGAAGGCCGGGCTCGTGGATATGCCCGGACAAATGCACCATTCTCTCTTCCCATGTAGACCGAGTTGACATACGGGTGCGTCGACTGGTAATCCCTGAATATGTCGATGATCTCCTGTTCACGGGACCCGATGGAATACTCGAATGTATCTTCAGAGGCATTCAGGAAGTTCGTAAAACCGGCATCATCAGGATCCTGGACTTTTTCATTGATGGACAGCTCCAGGACATCGTAGCTGACGCTTCGTATAAGGGTGCATATGACCCAGGTCGATATGCCTGAGCTGGTCCATGGAGTTCTCTGCGACGGTGTCGAGGTTCTGCTTGTGCAGGGTCGAGGGTAGAACACCACCTATCACTGCCAGAACCAGGAGAGCTATCACGAGAAAGATTATGACCACTCGTCCCTGGAGAATCACGATGATGAATCATTTTTTTATGTGAATAAATGTGTTTTTAAAAGATATCCGGAAATAGTGCACCACTCTTTTCCAAAAAACACAGTTCTTCGCGGTTGGATGATGAAAGCGGGGTCCTTTTCGTTTTTTAAGACAAAGGGTTTTTTCCCGGCCTGACCAGTTCCGGATGATTTATTCTGTCACAATGACGGTTATCCGGAGCCTTCGTGCAGGATTATTTGGGAAAAAACCGTACCATGAGGATTGGTGCTACCGTAATTATCGCCTGTATCCTGCTCGTATTCTGTGCGGGTTGATACCATTAAAAAAACCCGTTCACCGGAGATATAGAGCAGAAACTCTCGTATATCAGTCCCGTGGATGATACCTGCTGGCTTGGCTCGGGAATATATCTCTCTGAACTGCTGTCGGCGTGAATACGCGGAGGAGTGTGGCAGGGTACCACGCGAGGATACCCCTCCCAGGTCTGTTGCGGATCTATTGATTCGGATCTGGTTGACAATCCTTCAAAATAAGCTAACCATCAACCTTTTTATACCCCTTCTTTTCCATTGGAGCGCACGAATTATTTGATTTAAAAATTAAAATTAAAGCCTTAAATCTCTTATCAACCACATCGCACCACGGAGAGGTTCACTGGCGATGGAACCGGTATTAACGATATGAGCGCACACCCCATGCCCCGCCTCGAATCACTCCGTCATACAGGTTATAAATCTCTGTGCGGGAGCAGGTATCTCCGCGCAGGTGAGAAACGGAAAAGGCGATCTATCGGGGCGGGTGACGACATGACCCGCCGTCTTCGAAAGCATGCGAAGGGCCAGACAGGTACGGTCTTTTCGGGCTCTTCTGCATCGCTAAAGATGCTTCCAGACCTGTCCCCAATTTTTTGGGGATACTCACATCTTCACCTTCCGGAAGAGGAACGCTCCTACGAAGATCATCGCGGTGGAAAACGAGAGCAGCACCCCAAGGCAGGTGAGCGGGTTTATCTGGGAGACCCCGTATAAGCCGAAGCGTATCCCCTCGACACCGTAGGTGAGTGGATCGGCGAGGGTCAGGGACCTGAACATGGGCGGGAGGCTCTCGATAGGAAACATCGCACCCGAGAGACCGAAGATGGGAAAGATCAGGAAACTCATGATGAGCTGGAACCCGTTCATGTCCTCCATCCTCGAGGCGATCGCGATGCCAAGCGAGGTAAACCCTACCCCGATGAGCGCCATGAACCCGAAGGCAATCAGAAATCCGCCGATTCCCGGTATATTCAATCCAACGAAGAGGGAGAGGACAAGGATGATCGTCCCCTGGATGATTGCGGTTGTCGCCCCTCCAAACGTCTGCCCGAGCATTATCTCGATCCGTGAGACCGGTGCAACAAGCGTCTCCTTCAAAAACCCGAACTGCTTGTCCCATATGATCTGGACACCGGAAAAGATCGACGTGAAGAGCACGCTCATGGACACGATCCCCGGGACCAGGAACTCGACGTAATTTTCACTGACGCTCGGGATGGTCACGACCGAGTTCAACCCGAACCCAAGGATTATCAGGAAGAAAAGCGGCATCCCGAGGCTGCCGACTATCCGGCTCCGTGACCGGAGGTACCGCTTGACATTCCGCAGCCAGATGGTGTAGATGACGTCCATCTTTTAGTGTCTCCTTGCCCTGTATGTCATACGCATCTGTTCCTTTGCACTGTTCCCGCTGTCACGGATCCTCCTTCCCGTATAATGCAGGAAGACGTCCTCGAGGGTGGGCTTATGGACAGAGACCGAGGAGATCGTGACCTGTCGTTCCACCAGTATCCTGATCAGTTCAGAAAGATGCTCTTCGGCGCCATGCAAAGCGATGGAGAAGAAGCCGTCATAGCTCTCAACCTTCTCGATCCAGTTGGGTTTTAGATCTGCAATGCGTCCATGGTAATCCGGCGACCTGATGGTTATGACATCACCCCCCATCGTCTTTTTCAGATTTTCCGGGGTGTCAATCGCGATAATTTTCCCCCTGTCGATTATTCCGATCCGGTCGCAGAGCCTGTCCGCCTCGTCCATGTAGTGTGTCGTGAGAATTACCGAGATATTCATCTCGTTGCTCAGTTTCTCGATGTAGTCCCAGAGGTAATTTCGTGTCTGGGGATCGAGTCCGAGTGTCGGCTCGTCAAGGAAGAGTACCTTCGGCCGGTGAAGGAGCCCCCGTGCGATCTCGAGTCTCCTCCTCATCCCGCCCGAATACGTCTTGACAAAGTCGTCTTTCCGTTCAGTGAGTCCGACAAGGTCGAGCAGCTCCTCCATCCTCTCAAGCCGGATCTTTTTTGGTATCCTGTAGAGCCTCCCATGGAAGTCCATGTTCTCCCACCCGGTCAGCTCTTCGTCGAGGCTTGGGTCCTGGAACACGATCCCTATCGACTTTCTTACACCCGGCTGGTCTTTTTGGATATCATGCCCCGCAACCAATGCCTTTCCCGAATCAGGGGAAAGGATCGTTGCGAGCATCGATATCGTCGTCGTCTTTCCCGCACCGTTCGGCCCCAGAAGACCGAATATCTCGCCCTGTTCGATATCGAACGAGACGCGGTCGACGGCAGTGAAATCGCCAAACTTCTTTGTCAGGTCAACAACCGTTACCGCCTTCATCAGGACCCAAGCTCCCGTATCTTTTCGAGGCAGGACCGTATCAGTGACCTGGCCTCGGCCTGTTTTTCCACTGGTAATTCCTCTGTCAGAAACCGGACCTCCCGAAGGTCGGCCTTCACGGATTCCGGTTCATCCCCGAAGATCTCGAAGAGCAGGTTCCTGAATACATACATCTTCTCTCTCTTCCATCCGTACCCGCACGATCTCATCGAGCGTCTCTTCCCCCTCCGCTGTCAGGCTGAAGATATTCTTGGACCGTTTTCCTGTATCTGATACGATGATCAAGCCTTCCTCTTCCATCTTTTTGAGCAGGGAGTAGAGGGTCCCCTTGCTTGGAACCCAGGCACCACCGGTCTTTTCAGTTATCTCCTTTATCAGATCATATCCGGATTTCGGCTCTTTATGAAGTGAATGAAGGATGAAGAGCTGGATTAAGCCCCTCCCTCTCGCACCCCGCCTTCCTTCGTCGAACTTCAACGGTCCTCTCACGGTCTCACTCTTTATAGTACTTTATCGAACCTTTTGATATATAACCTTTCGAAATCGCACTATCAGAAGGTGTTTCTGGACAGTGAATTATCACAGTTAGTGGTTTTTTGTCCTGGAAAAGACGACTGAACGATAAATAATATCCAGGCGTCCCCAAAAATCCGTTCAGAAATATGGCGACACCTGCCGTATCAGCAAAGTATATACCTTTGAGATCGGGATTTTGTGAACAGGATGAATCGATCCGGAGAAGAAGGTATCAATGAAGTGCTCGCCACGATCCTGCTCGTGGTGCTGGTTGTAGCCCTTGCCGCGGTTATTCTCAGCATTGTCTTTGGATGGGTCGTTTTACAGCCGAAATCGGCATACATACCGCCGCGGGTTGAGGTGCTCGATGTTGGCGGGGAAGAGGTCATCAGCCTCACGTCAAAGGGAGGTGATCCGGCAGTTCTCACTCCGGGAAACATCGGTCTCTATTCACTCTCCATGTACCTGGATACCCCTGGAGGTTCAGAAAAGGTCACACCTGTTGCCGGGGTGGACACCCGGAACCCGGGGCAGACACTCTATATCTACAACGACGGCACGGCTCTCTGGGCGGACTATGAGTTTCCGGAAGGGGAACTCTCCCCCCTGCCTCCCGGTCCGGTTACTCTCCGGATTATCGACGAGAATGCACAATTACTGGTATACAGGGAAGGGCTGGCACTGGGCGGTGGCACGATGGGACCCGAGCCGCCCTGCACACTCGGAACAGGCTGGGAAATCCGGAATAAACAGGATTATACGTTCGAATATGAATTGAGAGTCAAATCATCGGGAGATATCATTTCAAAAGGGACGATACAACCGAAAAAGGTGATCCACCTTTGGTACAATAAACAATCACCATACAGGGCTGTTCTTGACTGGGAATCCGGTTCTTTTTCCGGTAGTGATGAAAAGGAAAATACCAACGACATGTGCGAATTTTCCCGGTACGAAACGGATTTTCCGGGGGGAGGTGGAGGTGGGCCGCGGAACCTCCAGTTGTTGGCAATGGAAGATTGAGGATAATCGGGATTTTTTAATATGGCACGATCACCGATATACTCCCGACCTTCAGGTTCGTCGGTGAACGGAAGGACGACGAAGAGGGAATTATACTCTCCGAGTTCTACGGAGATGTGGTAAACAGGGGGAAGGGATGCCTTCTCGTCAAATCTTTTACTCGTGCATAATCCAGAGGCAGATTGTTCCGGAATCGTTCGGAGTACACCATCTAAGAACGAATCAGACCACGATTGGAGCAAAAATAACCGGGTTTTTAGCATGCAGCAGGAAAATGCCTGTTTTCAATCCCTGCTTATCTCCCCATTGCCTCGACCACTGCTGGCAGGACTTCCCCCGCCTTCCCGTGAATGACCACGCCCGCGACAGCGTCGAGCGGGGTGGGCTCGAGGTTGACGATGCAGAGACGGGCATGTTCTGCTGCAAGGGCGGGAATATTTGCCGCCGGGTAGACCACAAGGGACGAGCCGACCACGACCATCATGTCGCAGTACATCGCCTCGGCCATTGCCCGCTGGATAGCCCTCTGCGGCAGCATCTCGCCAAAGAAGATCACGTCGGGCTTGAGTATCCCCCCGCAACGGCAGAGCGGCGGGATCTGCCCGGACTTTGCCTGCAGATCGGCATCGCTGGATGGCATCCTCTGCCAGCATTCCTGGCAGCGGACCCACCTGGCGTTTCCGTGGAGCTCCACCACGTCGGTGCTCCCTGCGTCCTGGTGGAGGTTGTCGATATTCTGCGTGATCACCGTTTTGACCCGCCCCTCCTTCTGGAGCCGGGCGATGGCCAGATGGGCGGGATTCGGCTTCGCCTGGAACATGTCCAGGGCAGAGGCATGCCTGCCTTCGAGCCTGTTCCTCCAGTAGGTCGCCGGATCGGCGCAGAACGCATCGTAATCGAACTCGTTTGGGTCGAACCGTTCCCAGATCCCCCCGGGGCTCCGGAAATCGGGAATTCCTGACTCCACGCTCACCCCTGCTCCGGTGAATACAACCACGTGGCGGGCATCGAGAATCATCCGCGCCATCGTTTTTATCTTATCTTCCATACCTATCCTTTCCTTTCTCCCTGCCGTGATGAATGTTATGGATCAGGGATCGCTGAGAGTCTCGGACAAAAACGATCCTGGTGATAATTGCCCCCCCGGTATCTTCCACCCCTCGGTTTTTATACATATATCCCTAATTGCCGAAAGATCCATTAATTCCAGATAGAAAAGTGTAACGCATGGCCAAAATATGGTCGTGCAGGGAGTAATTGAAATGACTGGAGAATGCCCCTTCTGTTCACCCGAAGATGAAGATATCGTTGTACAAAACGAATTCTGTTGTGCACGGTGGGATAAGTACCCGGTAACAGAAGGGCACATGCTGGTGATTCCGCATCGCCATGCCCGGGAGATCTTTGAACTTGCCAGAGAGGAATGGCATGCGACATTTTCGCTGGTCAAAGAATGCAGGGCGGTTATAGAATCCAGAACCTCACCCGACGGATACAACATCGGGTTTAATGTCGGAAGATATGCGGGCCAGTCAGTGATGCATTGCCACTGCCATGTTATCCCGCGGTATATCGGGGACGTCGAAAACCCGACCGGGGGGATCAGGGCTGTTATCCCTGAAAAAGAGCTGTATTAGGCATTCCATGTCAGGGAAGGGAGACTGCGATCCATTTCAGGGCGAAAGGATCGTTTCAGACGTTCCTGACTCAAATAGACCTATCTTTTAAATACCGCCTCCTTGCCATCGTTTTTTTAGTCGCAGGCAGGTGATGGGTCTCAAACAATCGACCACCTGTCGGGTTCAAGAAAGAAGATATTTTCAATTATCCATACAATTTGTTTCAGGGTGGTATATGACCGAACTCGGAAAGCCGGAGATTGGGATAGAAGATATCTCGGTCATTGACGTTTCTGCATCAGAGATCGAGCTGCTGGTTTCGGTCGGACTCGATAACGGCAACCCTGTCGCGATACCCGT
>DAWO01000056.1:0-9052 GCA_002509485.1 Methanolinea sp. UBA477 | reverse complement strand
ACTATCCGGGTCCCGGTCAGGATACGGAACAGCGAGGCGATAGGGTCGATAACGGACTTCATTCGTGAGGGATTGATTGACCTCAGGGTCACCGGCAGTGCCCGGATCGGCCGCTCAAAATTATCGTATCCCGTCCCATTTTCCGAAGAGAGACGGATCAGTCTCTGAACCGGGTCAAAAGAGAAGAATAATATACGAAAATTCGCCAATTCTCTCACAAGAGGAGATAAAAGATGGATTACCGTGGACTCGGAGCCCTTTTGTCGGAATCCTGTTTATCCTGATGGGTATCGGCCTCATGTTCAATATCCCGCAGATGATTGTCTGGGCTGAAGAGCTGGCAGGATTCATCGCTCTTCTCATCGGAGTGGCCCTCTCATATTTCGGCTACCGTCTCGTCAGCCTGGCACGGGAGTAGGGTTCTGAAATAAACCTGGCGTCGATTGTTTCCCGATGTTTCCATCTCGAAAAATTGCGTGGGTTCGTTGCGGGACACCAGAAGAAAGATGCTCGAATGCCATCGGCCCGGGACGTTGGCTCCATACATGATCCCGGGAAAAAGTGCTTTTTCGAGAGATTATCCCCGGGGAGCTGCCATCACGGTCTCCGGTTCATGATCTTGAAGAGCAGGACGACTGCACGTGCTATTGCCGAGACATAGATAAACGTCGCAATCCAGTAAACGGGCCTGTAATCTGATGTGAAGGGGGCATTGAGGACAACGGAAGATCCGATCACCATCGATGCGATGACAAGCCCCATCACGAGCTTGTCGGTCGAGGCATCGATCGACGTTGACAGCCCCGAGATCTCCCTTGACGTAATCTTGAACCGGAACTGGCCCTTGCTGACCTTCGTGATGACATTGTTGATGGCTTTCGGCAGAGCGACGACACCCTGCGTCAGGTTCATCATCGCACCCGGGATCTGCCTGGGGGAAACTTCTGCGAGGCATACCGGGCCCCCATGATCCCGGTCATGTAGGGCCTGACCCGGGGATTGAGGTTGAACTTCGGATCGAGGTGGATTGCGACGTCGAAGATCATCCAGATGACTTTCAATACCTGCATGGGGGATGGGGGCACCCTGACACGGTACCTGTTCAGGACATCGGGCGCCGGACTCATTGTGCTTCCAAAGTCCATCCGGCCAAGATCCGAGGACTGTGAACTCTGGAGCACGTAGTAGAGTTCGTCTTTCACCTGCTCCTTCTTCTCCTCGTCGATCTTTATCCCAAGCGTCTCGAAACACTTCCGGAGCATGTCGACGTCTGCGGTCACGAATGCCAGGAGCACTTCGATGAACGTGTCCCGGCGTTCCGGCCGGAGCATCCCCACCATGCCGAAGTCGATGAAGACGAGTTGTCCCTCCCGGGTCACCATCAGGTTACCCGGGTGCGGGTCGGAGTGGAAGAAACCGTCGATGAATGTCTGCTGGAGATAAGCCTGGAACCCTGTCTCGGCGATCGATGCCGGATCCACGCCCATCTCGCGTATCGCGGCGACGTTGTCGATCCGTACACCGTCTATGAACTCCATGGTGAGGAGTTTTGTTCTCGAATACTCCCAGTAGATCTTCGGCGCCTTGACCTTCGGTTTCTCCTCGGAGTTCCGGTTCAATGTATCGGCATTCTGCCCGTCGTGGACAAGGTCGAGCTCCTTGTAGATCTGGGTCACGAACTCGTCGACGAGCCTTGTCGGGTTGTACACCGCCAGGTCTGGTTCGAGTTTCTCGATCCTCCCGGCGAGCTTCTTCATGATCGGAAGGTCCGCCTCGATCACATGCCGTATGCCCGGTCTCTGGATCTTCACGGCCACTTGTGTCCCGTCGTGCAGGACTGCCCGGTGGACCTGCGATACCGATGCCGTGGCAAACGGCTCCTTCTCGAAGGACTGGAACGCGTCTTCGACCGGGCCGCAGTACCTGACGATGGTGGGCTCGATCGTCTCGTAGGGCAGGGGTGCGACCTTGTCCCGGAGCTTGATCAACTCATCGTACACCTCCGGGGGGATCATCTCTCTCCTGGTACTCAGGATCTGGCCGAATTTCACGAAAGCGGTGCCGAGCTCCTTGATGGCAAATCTCATCAGTTCGTATTTTGAATACCCGTCAAGCTCGGGATGCAGGCGTTTCTGGAGATCCATCTTCGCGAGCCCCGGCGAGATATCCTCCAGGAACAGCGCTCCAAACCCGTATTTTGACAGGATCCGGATTATTTCCCGGTAACGCCGGATGCTCTGGGTGACAATACCCGGATATTTTGTTTTCCGGTAAATAAACAGGATAACTCTGCTTCGGCCCGGCAGTTGTTATCGCGACTTCGAGGTTTTTTTAGTCGGAAACCCATTAAAAGCGCGCTGACCTTGTCAAAACGGGATATCCATGCTCAATTTGCATGATCCGGCAGGAGTTCAATCACCTTTGACGCAGATGCCCGGTATAGAAGCGGGTCATACGTTCATTGCTTTATGGAATAAAAGCCCATCTGCCCCGCCGGTCGTAAAGGCGTCAGATATCGACCTTTTTATATATAATGGGGAGTGAAACAGGCATATTCTCAGCGGGATATATGATGACGTTTTCAAAGCATCCATCAATGGCATTCTATTCAAAGCTCCTGAAACTCCAACCTGATCTCTTCAGGGCCGATAAGAAATCGCTCAATATCGATATCTATAAACCGGATACGTACTCCCTCCTGGAACCATCTCTGCAATACGATCCCGGAGAGCCGGCCGATCTCGTATTGAAGAACGTTGTCGTGTATGGTGAAGAGGAGAAATCAACGCAGTATATTGCCATTCGGGGAAATATCATCCTCCGTGTGGGCGATCCGGGCACAATCTCGAGAATAATCACCGAAAAAACAACTGTTATCGATGCAGAAGGCTGCATCGCCCTGCCCGGTTTCTGTGATTCACACCTGCACCTCATGTCTGCGGCGCAGAGGCTGGACGGGTGCGACATGGAAGAAATCCGGTCTGCCGATGCATTCAGGGATCGCCTTCTCGATTATAATCGGGCGAATCCCGATGCGCCGGTCCTGTATGTGTATGGTATCCATTACCTCGATCCGCCGATCATTCCATCTGTTGATGCCCGGCGGTTTCTCGATGGAATAATCATTGATAAACCGGTCTTTGTCTATGCCCATGACCTTCACACCGCCTGGGCGAATACGAAAGCAATAGAGATGGCCGGGCTGTTGCATGCCATGCCGCCATATCCGCCACTCCTCGAAATGCTGGACCTCGATGGCAACATAATCCTCGGACCGGACAAGATCCCGAGTGGAGAATTTCGGGAGCCCGAGGTTTATTTCCTGGTTGAAAGCCGCCTGCAGTCAACATATCCCGGGTCAATCGAATCACGATTGAGAAACCTTCAACTGGCCTGTCAGGATCTCGCCCGGCTGGGATTCACCAGCGTGCACCGAATGGGGCTGTCCCATCCGGCCGAGGATCTCTCTTTTCTTATCATGGCCCTGGAGCTCGAGCAACAGGGAAGGCTCCCCGTCCGGATCAATGCATCGGTGTCATCGATTGCCGATTGGAACATGCTGGAGGATGTCATCCTGGCCCACCGGGTTCAACGTGCCCTGGCAAAGGCACGAAGTCAGGAGATGACTGCTGCAGATCTTCACGATTTTCTGACCGGGCAACTTGACTACATAGGAGATAGAAGGCACCGGGCCCTCGGAAAGCTGGTCAAAACCCATGGTGAGGAGTATCCGATCCTGGAAAAAATCCTGGAGTGGTCGGAACTGATACATGATACAACCATGACGATCCATGTCGAACCACACCTGAAGCGGGATAATCCTCACAAGAAGGAGAGTCTACCGGATTACCTCGATCCCGGCTGCAAGGTGAGGTGCAACACGGTGAAAATCTTCATGGATGGTGTGATCGAAAAGGATACGGCATACCGTCTCGACCAGGAGCCCGGTGAAGGAATACCGGAATTCAATCAGCAGGAACTCGATGCACTGGTCCAGCTCGCCGACATGCTGGGTATCCAGGTTGCGGCACATTCCATAGGAGATGCGTCCGTACGCTCAATGCTTGACGCAATAGAGTGTGCCCGCCAGAAGCATGCGAGGATCGACAGAGAGAGGGGCCACCTTGTTACACACCGGATTGAGCATATCGAGATGTGTACCCCGCGGGATATACAGCGGTTCGGCGCGGCACACGTTGTTGCATCAATGCAACCACTCCATGAAAGACCCCCGATGACCATATGGCATTCGAAGGTCCCGGAGAAGAACTGGGATACAGCCTTCGCCTGGAGGGATCTGTCGGAAAATGGTGCAATCCTGGTATATGGCAGCGACTGGCCTATCGTTTCCTGTGACACCCGCCAGGCGGTACACCATGCGATTACCAGGAAGCCCTGGACGACCGGCGGCAGGGTTCAGAGTATACCACTAAAGCAGGCGATCGATGCATATACCACGAATCCGGCGACCATCGAGTACGCGGCGAACTGCAGGGGAAAAATTGGCCCCGGGATGATGGCCGATATCGTCCTCCTGTCAGGCAATCTCTGTGATCTGGAGAGAGACGATCTTTCGCGGATAGGCATATACATGACCATCTGTGATGGTTCGATCACATATGACAGCCGTGTTGAACCGGATATGGGATGAATCGACCCGATATTTTTCCGAGGGACTGCTATTGGTGTGATTTCAACACGGGACACAGATTATTTTGGAAGTAAATGTGATTGCTTCGTATCTCAAAATCGCAATCCGTTCATTCCCATGATCTCCATCCACTGTGCCTCCTGCGGCCGGAGGTTCTTTTGGTACCAGAATATCGGTAAGGGAAAACTCCTGCACTGCTGGAAGACCCGCATAACCGGCGACCATATCGAAAAGGCCGGAGACCAGGTGTACTGCCCGTGCGAGCAGCATATAGGCGTGGAGGAGGGGCCATGGATCATCCTGCATGGCGGGTCATTCTCGGTGAAGGGATCGGCGCTGAAGAAATAAGGATCGTCCCCTTCCACCACCGGAAACACTGCAATGAAAAAAAGGTATTACATGATTCATCACTGAAATGTGACGTATGAATAAAAGATTACTCGGAGCAGGAATCTTTTCCACCAGTGCACTTGTGGTATTCCTGGTGGTCCTCTCGTTTGCAGCTCCTGTTTCGGCAACAGAGATGATCGGCGGCGACCAGGGCTGGTACGTGGGTCCACTGTAACGTTGACGGTGCCTCGGTATACTTCGACGACGACTACAAGGGAGAGATCTCCGTGGGAGTACTCAACGTCCCGGTCTACACAACAGGCACACCCTACAAGACCTACACGGTGAGCAAGGACGGGTATACCACCTACAGTGCCGACGTTCCTGGCGTTCCCGCCAAGGGCGAGAGCAGGGACCTGTATGCGACACTGAACCCGACCGAGTCCACCCAGCCGGCCGTCATCGGGGGAGACCCGGGCTGGTACCTGGTTCACTGCAACGTTGACGGCGCCGCCGTGTACTTCGACAACGACTACAAGGGCGATATCTCGGGTGGAGAACTATCCGTCCCGGTTGTTTATACGACCGGAACCCCATACCAGACCTACACGGTGAGCAAGGCCGGGTATACGACCTTTACCGAGCCTGTCAGCTCGTATCCCGGAAAAGGAGAGACTGTCGACCTGTATGCGACACTGAACCAGGCGCCTGCACACACCACGAAAGCCCGGCTTTCAATGGATACTGCCATCTTCGCACTTGCAGGGGCGGTGCTGGTCATGGCTGTCTTGCGAAAGCAGTAAAATCCCGAACAATCACTATTTTTCCCGGCATTCTGACCAATCCCAGGATCCTTTTTGGGACAGGCAATCCTGCTGATACACGAAAATGGACCAGTTCCTTTGATCAGGTTCTCAAATACCCGCCCGGTCTCCCGGGCAGGAGAATACCCTTCCTGGCTGTAATAGAGGATTGTGCGAGAGCCATAAAACCCTCCTTCACATTGGGACGGGCATATTCTGAAGAGAGAACCGGAATCATTCAGCTGATTCTGCCTGCGATGGATCTATAACAGATATCCGTCCGAAACAGGGAGTTGCCGGACCCAGGGATCTGCTCCACTCTTTGCCCGGCAAAACATTCTTGAGGACAGAGAATAGAGACAGGTACCAGAGGAGGCTATTGAATGTCTTCGAAACTGATGGAGTACTTCAACAAATCACCAAGGATTGGAACGCTTTCGACCGCTGGAAAGGACGGAAAGGTCGATTCCGCAGTTTTCGGCTCTCCGCACATGATCGACGAAAAGACCGTCGTAATGGGCCTTGGGAAGAACCGGACGCTTGCGAATCTCCAGGAGAATCCGTATGCCGTCTTCCTCATCATGGAACCGGGTGAGACGATGACCGACTGGAAAGGCGTCCGTGTCTACCTGAAACGGATGGAACTTGCGACGTCGGGACCGCTCCTGGACGGGCTCAAGAGCCAGTTAGCACGGGTGGCCGGTGAAGCGGCGGCAAACATGATGGATGCCGCAGTAAAATTCGAGATCATCGAGATCCGGCCGCTCATCGACATGGGCCAGGGATGGGAGCAGTCTGTTTAACCTGAAAAGACGAAGAAAGACACAGTGTAAGGAGACGGGATCGTGTCCCTTTCCATGCTTGCTTCATAAAAGCATGCCAGGACGTCTGGAGGACCGTCCGAAGATCATGTGAGCAGCGAAGTGTCACGTAGGCGGGAAAAAAGATACAGGACAGGCTGGGACATAACCCCGCGGGTGCCGCGAAAGGATCCCTAATTGGAGTTATTTCCTTCTGACCTTTATAAGCAGCCGGCTCATTTTCTACTTGTGTCCCAGCCTGAGGAGAGGGATTAATCCTCCTTCTCCAGGATAAACGAAATTTTCACGTTCGCACGATATTCGACGATCCTTCCATTCTCGACCTTCGCCGTACACTCCTTCAGCCAGACTCCCCTGATGTTCCTGAGTGTCTCTGCGGCCTGCTTTACGGCATTGTTCGCCGCGTCCTCCCAGCTGATGGTCGAACTTCCGATTACCTCGATCACTTTCGCAAGGGTGGGATTAAATAATTCTGCCAATTTTTTCATCTCCTCTAAATACTACCATCTCCGCGCCACTACATATAGGTTTTTGAAAAAAGCTTCTGACGGTGTTTAAGTGGTCCTATCCTGACGCAGACTGTCTGTTTCCCTGATCTCTCCACCCGAAGATCCCTGGCGTTTACTCATCAAACAGCGTCATTTGGCCGGCCATCTCCGGTCTCATCACCTGTCCGGAACCAAAACACATTTGCCTCTTCCCGCTACCCGCTACAATGATTGCTGTGCATCCCCTGCTTGAAGGCCTACCAGACGAGAAGAAGGGAAAACTGGTATCAGAGGATCAGCCGGGTTTCATGGAGCCGATGCTTGCCACCCTTACAGACAGGCGATTTTCCGATGGGGATTGGATCTTCGAGCGGAAATTCGATGGCGAACGGTGCCTTGTCTTTCGGGAAGGGAGATCAGTCAGGTTGATGTCCCGGAACGAAAAGACGCTCAACAATACCTACCCGGAACTCGAGGATGCGTTTTGCGAGGCTGTTGAAGCCAATTTCATCGCAGATGGCGAGATCGTGGCTTTTGAAGGGGAAGTCACCAGTTTCTCCCGGCTGCAGGATCGCATGCAGATCCGGGAGAGGAAAAAGGCCAGGAGGAGTGATGTTTCCGTGTATCTCTACCTCTTTGACCTGATGTACCTTGATGGCTTTGATCTCTGCTCCCTCGAGCTTCTCACCCGGAAGGATATCCTGAAAAATCTGATCTCCTTTGAAGATCCCCTGCGTTACACGGAGCACCGGAGTGAAAACGGGGTGGAATACTACCACGAGGCCTGCAGAAAGGGCTGGGAGGGAATAATCGCCAAGCGGGCAACGGGACGCTACCTGCGCAGGCGATCGACAGACTGGCTCAAGTTCAAGTGCGTGCACCGGCAGGAGTTTGTCATCGGCGGATACACGGAACCAGGAGGGAGCCGTATCGGGTTCGGCGCCCTGCTGATCGGGTACTACAAAGACGATCGCCTCATCTATGCCGGTAAGGTGGGAACAGGGTTCGACGACGAGACATTACAGGACCTCGCCGACCGTCTCTCATCGAGAGAGCGGAAGACCTCGCCGTTTACAGCCAAGGATCGCCCGGAGAAGGGGGAGCATTTCGTCACCCCTGAACTGGTCTGCGAGGTCGCCTTCACCGAGTGGACAGAGGACGGAAAGCTTCGCCACCCCCGGTACCTGGGGCTCCGCGATGACAAGCCGGCGAAAGATGTCGTGCGGGAGAGACCACGGGCATGACTGTCATACGCCCCGATGGCCACGAGATCGAGGTCTCGAATACCGACAAGATCCTCTTTCCCGATGCGGGGATCACCAAGGGGGATATCATCGAGTATTATCAACGGATCGCCGAAACCATCCTCCCGCACCTTGCAGGCCGGCCTGTCTCGATGGAGCGGTTCCCGGACGGGATCGGGGAGGAGGGATTCTACCAGAAAGAGGTCCCGAAATACTTCCCGGATTGGATCCACCGGGCAGAGGTGGACCTGGTCGAGGGCGGTTCCCAGGACCAGGTCGTCGTCGAATCGGCAGCGACACTGGTCTATCTTGCCGACCAGGGATGCATCACCCCCCATGCCTGGCTCTCGCGGGAAGGGAGCCTGGACTGCCCGGACAAGCTCGTAATAGACCTCGATCCTCCCGGTACCGGGTTTGAGCCCGTGAGGGCGGCGGCGTTTCTTGTCCGCGACTTCCTGGGTGAGATAGATCTCTCTCCCTGCGTCATGACAACCGGCTCCCGTGGGCTCCATCTCATCGTCCCCATCGAGCCGGTCATCCCGTTTGACAGGGTACGGGAGATTGCGATAAAGATGGCCGGAATCCTCGAACGGCGCCATCCCGACAGACTGACCGCCGAGATACGCAAGGAGAAGAGGAAGGGGCGACTCTTTCTTGATGTGCTGCGGAACGCCTATGGCCAGACATCGGTGCCCCCATATGCCGTCCGGGCCAG
>DAWO01000028.1 GCA_002509485.1 Methanolinea sp. UBA477 | reverse complement strand
CCTGTTTCCGGTGCGCCGAGGCGGCTATTGTACGGAACGAACTGCGGCGGTACATCCATGAAAATTCCCGGCTTCCCGTGGTCAGTTATTCGTTTACGGAACGGACCACCGCCGGAACACTGCTCACACGCATGGAAGCCCTGACCACCATCGCGAGACGGAGAGCTCTTCTTGCCCGCGAAGTCCAGGAAGGAACGACACTGGGGGTTGATTCCGGGTCATCCACGACAAAGGCAGTCGTGATGATTGACGACGAGATCGCGGGAACCGGCTGGCTCCCGACGACGGCCGTCATGAAGAGTGCACAGGATGTGATCGCCAGGGCACTCGATGAAGCGGGTGTGAAGATGGCTGACGTGGAGGCAATCGGCACGACAGGCTACGGAAGATTCCTCGTTGGGAAAGAGATAAAAGCGGATCTCATCCAGGAAGAACTCACCGTAAACTCGAAGGGTGCGGTGTACCTGGCTGATATCCAGCATGGCCCCTCGACGGTCATCGATATAGGCGGCATGGACAACAAGGCAATCAGCGTCCAGGACGGAATACCCGGGAGTTTCACGATGGGTGGCATATGCGCCGGGGCAAGCGGAAGGTTCCTCGAGATGACCGCAAAGAGGCTTGGCGTCGACATCACGGAACTCGGACCCCTGGCCATGAAAGGGACGAGCGGAAACGTACCCATGAACAGTTACTGTATCGTCTTCGGGACGCAGAGCCTGGTCAATGCCCTCGCTGCCGGAAGCACCCCCGAGGACGTCGCAGCCGCGGCATGCCACAGCGTTGCGGAACAGGTATTCGAACAGCAACTCCAGGAAGTCGATATCAAGGAGCCGGTCATAATGGTCGGGGGGACTTCACTCATCCAGGGACTTGTACGGGCGATGGGAGATCTTCTCCAGAGCACGGTAGTCGTCCCCCACCACTCCCAGTATATCGGCGCTGTAGGCTCGGCGCTTCTCGCATCAGGTTTCATCAAGGGAGAGTAGATGGCATCGATCGAATACTTCGAAGTGGAATGCCCGGAAGAGACAGGAGGCAGGTACTATCAAAGGATTGCCGATGTGGTACTCCTCGATCACAATCTCATCCGGGTGATACAAAAGATCCATTTCTTCATCGATCCGCGTGTTCCGATCTTCGTTGCAGTGGGAATTACCCGGAAGATGCCCGGCCCGGTCAGGCTCAGGGATTTTTCGGATGTGAGTATCCAGGACGACAAGGTGACCATATCGATAGGGGACGAGACCTACCTCGCAAAGCTCCTGAAATCGCTCTGGGACATCTTCGGAAAAGAGCGTGTCGAGCAGCCTGACAGGTTTACCATTGTTATCTCGGCCAGTACGGATGAGACGAAGGATCTCGAGGACCTCGTCGTCGATGACCCGAGCCTCTCCATCTACAAGGACCTTATCTATGCCCTCCAGGTCATCCAGCCCGAGGGCTTCAAAGTGAGGCGCCAGCATTACGGGGATGGGAGGTTTTACCTGGTTGCCAGTGAAGATACCCTCCCCGAGGATATCGATGACCTTGTCCGTGAGAAGTTTGCGCTCCTGGAGGAGAGCCCATGATCCTTGTCCCGGTCACCTACAAGGGCGGCATCTACCAGCACGACGAGATTATCGACCTTATCGAGGATCTCGGCGGCTATATCATACAGAAACACATCATTGCGACGGAAGTCGTGCTCCAGGCTCTTGTTCCAAAAGAAGATATCGAGTTGATCCAGAGGATCGGAAAACCGCTCACGGGCGAGTTGACACCATCTCCGCTTGTTGGAACCGAGATCGCGGTGGTGAGCATGAGCCTCGAGATCCATCATCTCCCCCACGCGTCCTGCGACCTCGCCGAATACATCCGGAGGTTTGGTGCAAAGACAAACATGGTCGGCCTTGCCCGTGGTTTTGGGAAGCGGATCGCCCAGCTGAATGATGAAGAACGCGACGTCATCAACGAGCACGACCTCGCAGTCTACCTGTTGGGGAATTTTGAGACCTGTATCGAGCAAAAGTTCGGCGTGCTGAGAAGGGGGATCGATATACCCATCGTGGTCTGCGGCGGCCCCTCGCGGGAATCCTTACAAGAGATTATTGACCCTCCTGTTGACGGATACGTCGGGAACGTGGGCCGGTTCATGCACAGGACCAAGGAATCGGAGGAGCTGGATAAACTCGAGGAGGTGGTCGGCGAGATAACACGAGTTCTCGACCGGAGACGGGAAGACCTGGCCAAGGATCCCCTCTCCATCTCACCCGCCCGGCTCATGGATATAATCAATGAAAAGGTCGATGCCATCCACGAAGTGCTCTCTCCGACTCCCATAACAGTCCAGATGGCCGGGCTTCGCGTCAAACTTCCCTATGACCAGTATGCACGGATTTTAAAGGACCTGGTCATTGAAGAAGACGTCACCATAGGAGATATTGTCGATATCCGCCCATCCCGGATGAGAGATTATATCCTTCTCAAAGTGCGGCCGTTCTCGGAGACCAATATCATGGTATAGGTATAGGGATCGTGCCCCATACCCTCTGCCCTGTTTTTCATACAGCAAATATCTCTACAAGCTCGAAGTACTGGTAATCTTTCGCCTCAAATGGATCGGTACTGAATTTCCAGGTCTTTCCTGCCCCAAGGTAATTGATACTGGCGCATGCATTCCGAAGCACATTGCCATTGGCGTCGAGCACGTTGTACACCACCGTGAGATGGTCGATTCTATCTTTGCCCTCGTTCCTGATCCTGCCGGTGATGTATCTTTGTCCGGTGATATCGGTCTCTGCTTTTACATCGATGACCACGACAGAGGGAATTATCCGTTCTTCGAACCAGAGATATCCATACGGTTTTTCAACGTACCCGCCACCAACCGGCATATTTGATGTGATGATCTCGCTTGCCCGTATCTCAACCGCACTCTCTGCCGGTTCGCCCTGCTGCTGCCCGGGTGTCGGTGTCGGCTGTGGAATCCCTCCCTCCAGGTCTTCCATGGATACGCATCCTGCGAGAGTTGTTGCCATGAAGGCCAGGACGAAGAAGATACAGATCTTCGGGAGGAAGATCCGCCCCACCCTCCGGTTAACTCGTGCCTGCATAGGAGAAGATGCGCATGAAGATATTTAACTATGGCGCGGGGCTCCATGAGAAAACCAAAAAAAATCCTTACTCTCCAGGCTGGGACACAAGTAGAAAANNGCCGGCTGCTTATAAAGGTCAGAAGGAAATAACTCCAATTAGGGGTCCTTTCGCGGCGCCCACGGGGTTGTGTCCCAGCCTGTCTCTCACGTTTGTGTTATCGTGATTGATAGAATCGGGATGAGGGTCTGCCTGTTTATGTGCCCGTCGCGGTGAAAGGGCAAGAAATGATAATGATCCCGGGTATTTCCCAAAAAAGAGATGAGGGGGGGTTATAAAAACCGGTTCTTTTTCCCTTTTCCCTTCAGGCCTTCTCAAATGTGAGGATGCTCTGCCCTGTCGCATCCTGTATCGTCAGCTGACCATCCGTGATATCAAAGGTCTCTGCCGAACAGAGAAGGTTCAGGAAGAGCTGCTCCTGGTCCATGACCCCAACGGGTTCAAGGCAGTACATCTCGGTCATACCGGCAGCACCGATATCAAGCGATCTCTCGCCTGCCTCGTACTCGGCAAAGAAGAGGTTGCACCCCGAGGTGCCGGTAACCCTTCCATCAGTCCCGAAATCAGCGACGATCCCGGTACCGGGTAGAGGGGTTCGCATCCCGGTTCCGTCCCGGTAACCGGTACACACCCACGAACCAGCAATCCCAAACTTCGCTCCTGCATCGTCTCCGCCGGAATGAGCGACGGAAAGCAGGTGAACCGGAGTGCCCCACATTGCTATGGTTGTGCTCTCCTCCGCGATACGTGCAGTAAAGTCAACGAAAAGACCTTCGAGTGCATACCCGTCCGGCAGGTTCAAAGGCAGGTATCTCACTCCGGATTCAGTTATGATGCCGTAAAAGCCGCCCTCGAGATCAATGTACGTTACGGTTCCCGTGCCCGAAAATGGCATCAGGGAACTATGTCCGGCATCCTGGTTGGAGTTCCTGCTCATCCTGTTCTGGATTATTGAGTCTACAAGCTGGCTCCGTGTACCTGCGCCAACAGACGGATGTATATCAGAGATCTGCAACTGCGTGTTGAATGGTCCCGCAGGGGGCAGGATATCGCTTTTGGCCTGTAATCGGGGGTGTGCAAAAAAACCGCTGTTGCGGGCTTCTCCGGAAAACATTCCACAATTTTCGGGTGCAGTGACCGGATCGAAACCGAGTACACCCTGTATCTTTCCCGACTGGAATGACCCTCTCTGTCCATCCGGAATCGTCAATGCCTGCGCCGATCCTATCAGGCTGATTGCGACAAAAAGGACGAGAAGATAGGAGAATATGCTAAATAAAGTGCTCCTGTATCTCATATTTTTCACTCCGTATATCTGTTCCATTCTGGTCCCGTATATGGACCAACTCTATACTTGATGTGTTTTTGGATATATGCCTGTTCAAAACTGCGAATTTTTTCGTAATCATACTATTGTTCCACGGATAGTCACTATCATAAAACAGTGCGACAAATGTGATCGGTACTGATGTTCCTATGAAGAATGTTGAAGAGTTTGAGTCTACATTAAAAGAGATCGTTGCCCTGGGGGGTGAGAAGACTGCTGAGCAGTGGATGCAGAATATCGAGAAGGAATACGAGAAGGCACCGCTCATCTTCAAACGCATGGCCGAGCGCCCGGAGGTTCTCATCTCCCACCTGCTCTACAAGGGAACGGTGACCAGGACCAGTTCTCTTGATCCGAAATATGTCGAACTGATCAGCCTTGCCGTTGGCGCTGCCCTCCATTGCCAGCACTGCACCAGTTACCACATGCAGACAGCCGTGAAGAAAGGGGCGACACGGGAGGAGGTGCTGGAAGTGATCCTGCTTGCGGGCATGATCTCGAACTCGTCGGTGCTCGCCAATGCCTACCGGATATTTGATGAAAAGATGTCAAAGTGCTTCCCCTGTGCCAGCACGGGTGTCGATCTGGATCCAGAGGACAGATAATACACATTCATCTCAGCGTATCTTTCTGCCTTCTCTTCCGATTCCCTTTTTCTTTCCCCTGATTAGGCATTTCCAGGAATTTCCGATGAGATCCTTCCGTCCAGCCTGCCTCAGTCCCTCCTCCACGAGGCTGCGGTTTGCCGGTTCCCGGTAATGGATTATCCCCCTCTGAACTCTCTTCTCATCTCCTCTTGGAACATGTACGGGCTCCATCGTGAATGGAGAGAGACCTGTGTGATACATGCAGCTGGAGACGGTCATCGGAGTGGGGGTAAAGTCCTGTACCTGCTCGGTATACATGGCATGGTCGCGAACATATTCAGCGAGGTCTATCATGTCTTCGATGGTGCAGCCCGGGTGCCCGGACATGAAATAGGGGAGGATATAGAACTTTTTTGGTCCTCTTGTGCGTATCCGGTCGATCCGCAGGCAGAACTCTTCAAATTTTTCCAGGTCCGGCTTGTTCATCGCGTCGGTGACGCTGCGGACGATGTGCTCAGGTGCAACCTTGAGATGACCTGATACGTGGTGGGCGCAGAGCTCCTCCAGGTATTCACACTCACCAGGAGGAATGAGATCGTAGCGTATCC
>DAWO01000103.1:2348-24482 GCA_002509485.1 Methanolinea sp. UBA477 | reverse complement strand
CCAGGGTTGCAGGATGCACGGGTGGGGGTGTGCAGCAGCAGATGGATCCAACCCCTGCTACCCGGGCGGGAACTGCACACATCAGGGCCGTGGAGAGATATGCCGCTCTTCCGCCTGGGACATATGCGCCTATCCTGTCAAGAGGCGTGGTCTTTACCCCGAGGATAACACCCGGTTCAACCTCCTCTAGCCAGAGATCCCGGGGCTTCTGCATCTCGTGGAACCTTGAGATCCTGGCTTCCGCTTCGATGATCGCTTCAACGAGAGCGAGTTTTAGCTCATCGTAGGCAGACTCGCGCCTCTCCTCGTCGACAAGGATGTCGTCAAGTACGATCTTGTCGAAACGGGTGGTCAGTTCGCGGAGAGCCTCGTCGCCCCCGGACCGGACCTGCCCGATGATCTCGTTGACCGCGTCTTTTACTGACGTTATATCCGCTCTGCGTTTATTCAGCCACCACTCGATACTCACTGGCTTCCACATGCTATTGAGCTTTTCCGTTGACAGGAAAGAAAAAGATATTTTGAGGATGGGAAACAGTTGGTATATTCAGTTGGTAATACAATTGATTTAATTTTCACCTGAAGATAAAAGGAAATTTTGATTACAGATGCCGCGAATGGGTATGTGTGGTACTGATGAACAAAAATTCCCAGTCTATCCTTATTCTGGTCTTTGCTGCTGTAATCGTGGGAGGAGTCCTCTTTTCAGGTTGTACAACGACACCTGAAACGGGCACTCCGACAGCTCAGCCCACGACTCCGGTCGGTCCGAAAGAGAAGTTACTGCTTGCAACAACCACCAGCCTGTATGATACCGGGCTCTTGGATCACTTAAAGCCGATGTTTGAAGAGAGATACAATGTTGAACTCCTGATCACCTCGCAGGGGACGGGAAAGGCGATAGAGATTGCCAGTCGCGGTGACGCCGACGTCCTGGCTGTCCATTCTCCAGCCCAGGAGCAGGTGTTCATGGACGCAGGGCATGGATTAAACAGGCGATGTTTTGCCTATAATTATTTCATCATCGTCGGACCGGAGGACGACCCGGCAGGCATCAGGGGAATGGATCCGGAAGCTGCATTCCAGAAACTCTACGACATGGGAATGGCTGCGACTCCGGGCGTCCAGTTTGCATCCAGGGGTGACAATTCCGGAACACATTCCAAGGAGAAAGCAATCTGGGCAGCTGCCGGATACGATTATGCGACAGATATTCAGAAATCAGGCGACTGGTACATCGAGGCAGGGAGAGGGATGGGCGAGACTCTGCAGCTCGCCAACGAGAAACAGGCGTACACCCTCTCAGACGAAGGGACCTACCTGGCATACAAGGGCGACCTCGATATTGTCCCCCTGATAGACCAGGGCGACATCCTGTTGAATATCTACAGTGTAATTGCCGTGTATAACGAGGCGTTCTCATCTGATGAGATCGCAATGGCGAACAACTTCGTCGACTTCCTCACCTCACCGGATATACAGGACGAGATCGGGGGCTTCGGCGTAGATACGTACGGGAAGAACCTCTTCTCACCGATGAGCGGTGAGTGTGACCAGTTCGGCTGTGATTGCACAAGCCCGGCGACAGAGACCACTCCGGTCGCCGCCTGAATTTAAAAATTAACCTTTTTTATTTGACTCTTAAAACAAAAGGGCATCTTTTATTTAATATGTAAGTCAAGACTATCCTGGCTACATGGGTTCTTTTCCTGTGTGGCGATTATGTATCCAATTCCATGTCTGATACCTCTGAAATGCTATCACCAGCAACAGACATCAGGGGGTGAATGAAGGAGAATATCAGGATCTTATCCTTTCTCCTTTTCATTTCTGCCAATATTCTCCTTCTGTCCCTGTCCTTTGCAGTGCCGCCTGTGCCGGATCAGCCCCCAATTGGTTAGGAGAGAGATAAATTTTTTTTGTTTAATAATCGAGTATAATCAACAAGTTTTATTTACTATTGTTATCCACATTATCTTTGCCCACATGGGTTTGGGGCCTGTGTGGTGATGCGTACTCGATTCCATGTCTGAACCTCGGAACCCCCGTGTACCGCATCAGATTCAGTGCTACCGGATATGGACAAAAGGAAGAGTGATTTGTGGGGAATCAGATTCACCTATCCTTTTGTTCAATCCGGGTGGAAGGCGATTGCTTTTTTTCGATATACAAAAGGAGATAGGCGAGTGCCATACCGATAAAAAATGCTACCGTCATCGAGAATACGAGCGATAGTATTCCGATGGTGATGGTCACCACGATTGATTCTGTTTTCCAGGCATACTTCGCAAGCTCAAGCGCAACAAAGACAAGCAGGGCTCCATACACCCCGACGGATATCAGGCTGACCATCGACGGTCCCGCAAAGAAAAGAGCCAGTATCACAAAAATTCCCCCGGCGATGATATTCGCACCTCCTGTCCGTGCCCCGAACCGGTACATCCCTGCCATCCCACCTGCACCATGACACATTGGCATCCCCCCGAAAGGCACCGATACCAGGTTCATCAGGCCGATTGTGCGTGACAGGCGGGCAGGCATGAGCTTCACTGACATGAGATCGCGGGACAAGAGCGAGGTTGCCAGGATGGCGTTGGTCAGGGTGAGAAGAGCCTGCGGAATGACGAGCACTGAGAGAGCCGGGATAAAATCACCGGGTTCTGGGAGAACCAGGGCCGGAGGTGACAGAAAGACGAGCTGGGGCAACCCCTGAATTACGATTCCCGCTCCCAGGGCAAGGAGAATGAGTACCAGGGAGGAAAGGTCAGGAATTTTTCGCCAGCGGGAAAAGAGGAAGATCCCGACGATTATCGCAACACCGAATCCAAAATAGATCGGATCCTCGAGCATGAAGCCTCCCGAGGTTTTGAGGAGAAGGAGGGCAAGCCCAAGCTGGATTCCCCGTATCACGCTATCCGGGATCCACTTCTCGAGCAGGTTCATCCAGTTGCCCGTTCCAAGCACCAGAAAGATCACGCCGAGCAGGATCCCCGCCGCCGCAATCTCGCCCGGTCCGATCGCTTCGGCGATGGCGATCACCGCGATCACCTTCATGGGTTCTACTGGAACCGGAACGCGATAGAGAAGACCGCTGATGACAAACCAGATGCCGAAAAATAAGAAGATGTATCCGATATCCAGCCCGGCTACCAGGGCGACTGCCAGAACCAGCGGGAGGATGGTTCCAAAATCCCCCATGCTGCCGGCCAGCTCGGAGAGATCGAACCGGATTTTTGGAATATTCTCATCCTCTGAACCGTTCACAATCTGATTCAATCCTTAATAATCCGGTTTCTGTTGGTCAGTGTGCATGAATGGTGGTCCCGACATCCTCCCCTTCGAGGACCCGCCGGATATTCCCCGGTTTATGGCCATTTATTATCCTGACCGATTTGAGGTTCTTTGCATACCGGAGTAATTCCACGACTTTCGGCTCGAGGACCATGTCATGCATCTCCATATCGAGGAGCTCGGATGCGGTGATATCGGGGATCAGCTCTGCTTCAGGATGCCTGAACGGATTTTTCGTGAAGAGGCCATCCACGTTCTTTACCAGCACGAGATTCCTGGCCCCAAGAACCTCTGCGGCAAGGAATGCTCCGGTATCAGTCCTGTTGGGGGGTATCGAGCCGACTTCGGCCGGTTGTTCATACAGGCCGTATGGAGGGGTTCCATGGATGACAGGGAGGACTCCAAGTCTCAAAAGCATGGGAAGCTCCAGCAGATCGGCAGTATGTATCCTCGTTCCACCATATGGAGAGAGGAGGATGGACATCATGATGGCGTTCTGTTCGCTGATCTTCCCCGCCAGTTCGGCAAGCACACCGGTGGGCATCCCAAGGTTCAACCCTATATCAAGGATGTGCCTCACCCTTACACCCCCTCCGGTCACCACGAGGATCTTGTATTCCTTTGAAAGCTCTCCGATCTCCTGCACCAATGGCAGGACCACATCCTTTCCGTAATCGATGATGCCGTGACCTCCGAGCTTCACCACGTTCAGATCAGGCATGATCTTCAGCTGGGGGACATGTTCATATGCACGAAGAAGCCCGATTCTTGCCAGTGACTCTCCTTTCAGCTCACTTTCCATCTCAAACCGGTTCCGTTTCATCTGCGTACACATAGATTTATATTTATTAAAAGCTAACAGAATGTATTGTTATAACAACTGGTATAACAGTTGTGAGCTAAGGTTAATACCTGTTCAGGGGTTATACGGAGCATGAAAGGAAGTGATTGATGATGGTAAAGATATACGTAAGAGAGAGAATGAAAGTCCGGGAGGGCGCAAAACAGCCGATGTTCCGGATTGTTGCGGTAACGGGAGGCCAGGTCCAGATCGAGCTCACCCATTTCAGGAAGTTCGAGATCGAGCAGATAGCAAAGGACATCGGGGCTGAAGTGGTATACCTGGAAGAGATCCCAGACGAGGAGAAGAAGAAACATTGAGTAAGATAAATTCCTGTCTTACTTTTTTGATTCCACATTTTCAATTCTTTTATCAGCTTTCCCGCTGAATCTATCCCAGTCTATGCCCGCTTTGAACATTGATCTCATCTTCGACGCTGCAATCCGGATTCACCTCCTGATCGATGGAGCGATCACTCTCCACATCTCCAGGGAGGACATACGGATCAAGTTTCCCACGACACGCGCTCTTGCAGATTTTTTGGGCGTTCCCCATTACTATGTCCTCCCGTACTTTGCGATGATGGAAGAGAGTCAGCTGGTTACCAGGGCAGAAAGAATTGGGATCTTTACAACAACGGCAGGGACGAAAAAATACCTGGACCTTCTCCTGGAAAAGTATCACGACGAGGGAATCAGTGTTCTTGGGGCCGAGATATTCAGGGAGATACAGAAGCGGGCTTCCGGATAGTGTGTACACCACTTGTTATACCACCAGGTTAACCGATTCATTTTAATTATTTTTTGAATAAATATAATACTGGTTTCACCATATCATGGAAGATCAGGCGTTCCACGGTATTATCATGGTGATCAGGTGCTCCGACTCCATTTAGGTCACGTATCATGAATGATATAATTGAAGGATTCACCCAGGCATTCCAGCTCATCGTTACCCTCGACCCTGAGGTCATGGGAATTACCATACGCTCGCTCTTCATCTCACTCTCTGCGACGCTTCTTGCTTCAATTATCGCAATACCCCTGGGGGGTTTGATTCATTTCAGGGAGTTTGGAGGCAAGAAAGCACTCATTACGATTATCCAGGCTCTTTATGCACTGCCTACCGTGCTGGCAGGCCTCTTCGTCTTTCTTCTTATTTCTCGTTCCGGCCCGTTCGGCTTCCTCGGGTTGATGTTCACGCCCACAGGCATGATATTCGGCCAGATGGTGCTCATCACCCCACTGATGATCGGGATGACCCTGATCGCCCTCTCCGGCGTGAGAAAGAACATCCAGGATACGATTGTCTCGCTTGGAGCTGACGAATTCCAAAGCATCCTCACAATAATCAAGGAGGCACGGTTTGCAATACTTGGCGGAGTCATTCTCGGTTTTGGACGCGCCATATCCGAGGTCGGAGCGGCCATGATTATCGGTGGAAACATCAGGGGATATACCCGAATCCTCACCACGGCAATTGCGCTCGAGACCTCGCAGGGGAACCTTCCTCTCTCCATTGCGCTGGGACTCATCCTGCTCTTCATCGCCCTGATTGTGACCACGATTCTCTTTCTCGTACAGGAGCGCTGACCAGATGATAGAACTTATCGGAGTATACAAGAATTTCGGTGAGAAGGAGGTACTTCGAAACGTCGGTATGACGATCAGGAAGGGTGAGATCTTTACCCTTATCGGGCCAAGTGGAACGGGAAAATCGACAATTCTCCGACTGATCAACCTGCTGGACGTTCCAACAGAAGGTGAGATCTTCTTTGAAGGTATCGACACCTCGGGCCCTGAAAAGACCCGGCTCCAGCTCAGGCGGCGCATGTCCATGGTATTCCAGAAACCTGCTGCGTTGAGAGGTGATGTCTTCGATAATATTGCAGCCCCGCTCATGTTCAGGAAGGTCCCGGTCGAGGATATTCGAAAGCGCGTACCGGAAGCACTGGAACTGGTAGGGCTTTCCGGCTACGAAAGTCGCAGGGCTTCGACCCTTTCAGGCGGAGAGATGCAGAGGGTTGCCATTGCACGTGCTATTGTCACCCGGCCCGAGGTCCTGCTGCTTGATGAACCGACGGCAAATCTTGACCCGGTCTCGACGGAGAAAGTCGAGAACCTCGTACATACCATAAATTCCAGGTTCGGGACCACAATAATTCTCTCGACGCACGATATGGCCCAGGGGCAGCGGCTGGCCCATCGTATCGCGGTGGTATTGAGCAGGACGATAGGGCAGACAGGCACCGCTCACGAGATATTTTACCAACCACGAAACCGGGATGTCGCCCACATGGTGGGAGTGGAGAATATTCTTGAAGGAATGGTGAAGAACAACGAAGAAGGTCTGGCGCTTATCGATATCGAGGGGTACGACATCTCTGCGACCAGTGATTGTCCGACGGGGAGCAGGGTGACGGCATACATTCGCCCGGAGGACCTTGTTCTTTCGACGGTTGAGTTTCCCGGTTCCAGCC
Source organism: Methanolinea sp. UBA477 (assembly GCA_002509485.1). Lineage (GTDB taxonomy): Archaea > Halobacteriota > Methanomicrobia > Methanomicrobiales > Methanospirillaceae > SD8. The sequence goes on along the minus strand of DAWO01000103.1, from coordinate 17,871 downwards.
TGAGAAACCGGTTCCTGGGCCGGATAACAAAAGTGGTTGCAATGGGACCCATGGTCAAAGTCCGGATAGATTGCGGTATCCGGCTCATATCAATCATCACGAAGCGCTCATTCGATGAACTTGAGATAGAGGAGGGAGGATCGGTACATGTATATTTCAAAGCCAGTGCCGTCCACGTTGTCAGGATTGACTGATTTTTCGACACATATCCCCGTATTCACATCGCACAGAGGGACAGAGTATGTGCATGCCGACAATTCCACCCCTGTTTGCCTGATTTAAGGGAGCGTATCAGTGCATTTTTTTGGCGGGTCTCACGCGAGCACACTTTCGCAATCGACGCCTGTATATGCCATGAACACGTAAACTAGTTCACAATGCGCTGTATTGCCCTGGCAAGCGGGAGCAAGGGAAACTGTTTGTATATTGAAGCGGATAACGGCGCTCTCCTCGTAGATGCCGGCCTTTCGCGAAAGGAATTTTTGCGGCGTCTTGGGGAGGCGGGAGGAGACAAGGATCTCATATGCGGCATCCTGGTCACCCACGAACATACTGATCACATATCAGGGGTGGATGCGCTCGCCCGCCACCTCTCTGTCCCGGTCTATGCAACGGGCGGGACACTCTGTGAATTTCTCGAACGCAGAAAATGTACCCGGGCCCCGGTCAGGGCACAACGGCTCTGTTATGACGAGCAGTACCAGATCGGGGATTTCACCATACAGGCATTCGAGACGTCACATGATGCCCGTGAACCGGCCGGTTTCACAATCAGGGAAAACGGCATCAGGATCGGGTGCTGCACTGATACCGGTGTCATGAACGCACGGATCCGTGAGAGATTAATGGGATGCGACGCCCTTGTCCTGGAGAGCAACCACTGCCCTGAAATGCTCAGGGACGGGCCGTACCCCGAGATGCTGAAGCGGAGGATACGGTCTCGACGGGGGCATCTCTCCAATCATGATGCAGCAGGATTTCTCCGGGACTGCTGCCCCGACATCCATGAAGTCATGCTGGCACATCTCAGCGAGATAAACAACACCCCGGAAAAGGCAATGAATTCGGCCCAAAACGGCCTTGGCATCTACCTCGACAGCATCAACATTACCATTGCACAGAACCCCGGGCCTTCGAACGGGTGGCCGGGGCAGATCCGCATCTGACCAGCGCCACGGGGATTTAGTCCTTCATCTTGAGTAACCGCATGCAGTACTGATCAATAGAGTCGAGAAAAACCTTTTTTGCCGCCTTCGACCGTTTTTCGTCCTCTGAATAGATATCTCCTGCCACGTATTCCAGCAGGGTGACGAGATGATTCTTGCTCTGCAGTTTCTTCTTCATGTCTTCGAGGCATGCCATAGCATCACTCTGCTGCCCGCTCATGACTACAAACGCGAAATCGAGCAGGAGAATTGCCTGGCCCGGGATACCCTTCGAGATGGCTGTTTCCCGGAATTTCTGGTATGCAGAGTTCTGGGACGAGATGATGGAGAGCTGAAGACCGTAATAGATGGGCTCGAGCTCATCGGGGTGCTGCTGCATCATCTGCCGCACCACCGCCGTCGCACCTCCCGCGTCCCTCGCCTCGAGCTTGAAGTGGTAGAGATCGCGGAGGAAGAACATATCGCTGTAATACCGTTCCGCAGCGATCTTCAAGAGTTCTCCCCTCATATCCCTGTTTCCATCTTTTTTTGCCTTCTCAAGACCGATTTTAATAAACTCGGACTCATGCGGGAACCATTCCAATGCAAGCCTGAGCATGTACCAGAAGATCTTGTTGATCTTTAAATCCTGCACCACCTGCGGAAACTTCAGCCGGTTTACCGGGGGCCGGAGCCGTGCCAGCTCGATCATCTGCTCCCGCGCATTCAGGGCCATCTGGCTCGGTTTCGCTTTTAAGGACCGCTGATCAGGGGTCACTTCATCGGTCGAGAGAATATAGTAACTGTAGGCGATTGCGGTACAGACAATCGCATCGGTGGTCCGGTATTTTTTCAGAACTTCAATGGCTTCGGTGTACTTGCCAAAATCGATCATCTTGATACCAAGCACGATATCGAAGATTACCCGCCCACCCGGCCTTCGCTTGTTCCTGACCGCATGCTTGAAGAGTTTTTCAATGTATTCGACATCCGATGAATGCTTGCTGATTTCAAGCACCTTTACGGTAGCATCGTCGATAAACCGGTCATGTGCGGCATCGGGCAGGTCGGGGAAGTTTTTCTCCAGGATGTCGATGACGTGGCCGAAGAATATGGGAATATTGGAGTCTATCCTATCCGAGTTCTTCTCGATGTACTCGAAGAGATCCTTCTTCACCTCGCCAATCTTCCTGTCGATGATGGCATCGGGCTGCCACGCCCCTTCCATACGGGTATATTCTTCGTAAAAATATATGAAAGTATATTTTCCGTCCTGAAATCAATTGGATTTCGTAGAATTACAATTTAATCCCGTCTCCGGTTAATCGGGAGACTCAATGACCTTGTATTCTTTTATATTCCCCATAAATCTTTGCACCTCACCCGATTATGAGAACTCTTATCCGATCGCCGGTCGAAATTCTGGGTAAGAGGAATATCATGCTATTTTCCGAGTTTGCCGGCTATGCCGATCAGCTGGAACAGATCTCCGGACGGCTTGACATGATCGATCTGATAGCCAGGGTCCTGCCAACACTGGACGATGCTGAGCTGCCGATCTTCACCCGGTTCGTGATGGGACGGATCTTTCCGGACTGGAGCCCGCAAAAGATCGGTATCGGGCCCAACCTCCTGTACGATGCAATGACAGGGATGATCGATGCAACCCGGAATGACATCATCGACGATATCAACGAGGCCGGTGACGTGGGAACAGCATTTGAGAAGATCCTCTCGACGAGAAAGAGCGAAGCGTATTCGTCCCGCTCGGCACAGACTGCCACCATCCAGAAACAGCTCTTCGAGCAGACGGAACAGATGACCCTGACCAGTGTCTATCGTGACCTGGAAAGAATCGCCAGGGCAGGCGGAAGGTCTTCGCAGCAGCAGAAACTGAATATAATCCGCTCCCTTCTCTCCATCGCAACTCCTAGAGAGGGCAAGTACCTGGCAAGGCTTCTTCTGGAGGATTTCCGTATCGGTGTTGGTGAAGGGAATGCCCGGGAGGCCATCGCAAAGGCCTTTTCCGTGGATTCCTCTCTCGTCGAGCATGCGCACCAGGCCTTAAACGATCTTGGAGAGGTTGCCCTGCTTGCAAAGAGAGGAGAGAATGCCCTGCGTGATGTCCACATCAGGATCTTCCATCCCGTAAAGATGATGCTCGCACAGCAGGGGACAATCTCCGGGGCGATCGCAGATAACGGGGAGATTGCCGCAGAGTACAAGTATGACGGAAGCAGGTTCCAGTTCCACAAATCAGGCGACCAGTGCAGGATGTACTCGAGAAAACTGGAAGACGTGACCGATGCCCTTCCTGATATCATCGTGATGCTCGATTCTGCAACAGATCACGAAGTGATACTTGACGGAGAAGTCATTGCAATAAAGGATAAAAAACCCTTGCCCTTCCAGACGGTTCTCCGGAGATTCAGGAGGAAACACGGGATTGACGCAATTTCTAAAGAGATACTGTTGATCCCGAATATCTTTGACATCCTGTACCTCGATGGAGACACGCTGATCGACAGACCCCTCTTCGAGAGAAGAAGACTGCTTGAGCACGTCGTGACAGGGCATGTTGCACCGCAGATCGTGAGCGACGACCCCGGGGTCATCGAAAAGATATACGATGAGGCACTGGCTCTGGGTCATGAAGGCATAATGCTCAAGGTCCCGGGATCACCATATACGCCGGGGATCAGGGGGAAGAACTGGATTAAGATAAAACCTTCTGTTGATACTCTCGATCTGGCGGTTATCGGAGCAGACTGGGGCGAGGGGAAACGGGCGCATCTGTTTGGTTCTTTTCTGCTGGCATGCAGGGACAACGGAGCACTCGTCCCGCTCTCAAAAGTTGCAACCGGGTTCTCTGATGAACAGCTGGCAGACGCCTATGAAATACTGAAAGACCACGTGATATCCCGCTCTGGAAAAGAGGTAAAATTTGAGCATTTCCTTGTATTCGAGGTGGGATATTCGGAGATCCAGAAGAGCCCCAACTACCCGAGCGGCTTTGCCCTTCGGTTCCCCCGCTTCATACGGATCCGGGACGACAAGGCAGTCGACGAAGTAGAAACCCTATCCGGCATCAGGGAGCGTTACCGCCAGCAGTCAGGGGAATAATTGCCGCATTCGGAGACCCGTTTGGCCGATCGTCCAGGCTTCAGACTCACGTTTGCGTGTTTTCAGGAGAATCAATCGTGATGCCCGGGGATCTCGACGCTTACCCTGGGACCCAGGAAGGAGATGATATCCTTCACAAATTCCATCCATTTTACCGGAGAATCGCTGATTTTATCCCTGATTTCAAGGCCGAGATCGTCATCCCTGCCCTCCAGCACATGAAGGATGACAGAGCCTGGCGCAAAGCGTGGCCCGACCACGTCATCCCCGTCACCATCCACGACCCCGAGGACGGGAAGTCCCAGATGGGCTCCAATGTGGCCGCACACTGCAGTGGTATCGTCACCGACGCTCACGACACCGCAGGTGCGATCATCCAGCCGTGAATAGAGCTCATGGCCGCAGTGATCGATATAAACCACCAGGCCCTCATCACGCCGCTGTTTACTGGTCACGGGATCTGCCCGCCTCACAGGACCACTTTTGCACCAGGCCTTCGTCACGTCCAGGCAGCCCCGGCGGTGGATCTTTTCAAGGCCATGGATCTTTGGGATAAGGCCCGAAAGCGGAACGATCCTGCCATTTTCCTGGGTGAGCACGACTTTCGTGTCACGTGCTCTCCCGATCACGATTCCATCGACAAAGACCGCCTCTCCCGGGATGCAGCCCCGGATTTCGCGTATGTTGGTGTTTGTCACTTCCCCAGTCTGGACCTGGAGGACAGGATATCCGGTGGCAGAAGCGAGGTAATCCGAGAGGTCATCACTCTCCCTGTTCCAGCAATAGATACAACCGTTCGAGCATTCAACGTGTAACATGCCCCTTTCACCGAGCCTCGAGGCTACGATTCCACCAAAAATCCTTCCTGATTCGGCTGTCTTGCCCCGGTTGAGCATGAATACCCTGCCTTCGATTCCAGGTATCACCCTGCTTGGCAGGAGTCCCGCATACTCACACCTGATGCCGGACTCTTCTGCGGCAGTCCTTCCCATCACACCTGCAACAACCACTCTTTCGGGATGCACTGCCGCGATCATGCGGGCGGCGTCCCCCGAATCAAAGGCTTCCGGGCCGTGTACAACCATAACAAGCTCTTCCGTCCCTGTCTGTGTCTCTCTCATCGGCCGGTCCTGGTTCTTTCACCAAAGATTAGCTACATATTGACCCTCTATTCTCTTAATCCTGGTGACCCGGGCATTCTCCGGGAAGGGTAGGGAGGAAAATGATAACAGGAGGGCCCCCCATAGCGGGTCTACATGGGAGAGATATACGAGGATGAAACCCTTCGTAATCGCACGATGGTCTTTGCCGATCGCGACGATGCCGGAGAGAGGCTTGCCCGGTTCATACGTGAAACCCTGAATCTCAAAAATCCGCTCGTCTGCGCCATACCTGCCGGGGGTGTCCCGGCCGGGGTCAGGATTGCCCGCTCGCTCGATGCCCGCATGATGCTTGGTATCGTCAGGAAAGTCAGGATTCCATGGAACCCCGAAGCCGGTTTTGGTGCGGTGACATGGGATGGAAGGGTCTTTCTGAATGAAGCGCTCGTCCGTGGAACCGGGCTCTCACAAGAGGCTGTCGAGAGAGCAATCAGGGAGAGCATGGAGGAGATCAGGCAGAGACAGATCAAATTTCCCGGCAACGAACCTTCCCCAGCCATAAAGGGAAGCACTGTCATCGTAACCGACGACGGCTTTGCATCCGGTTATACCATGCGTGCAGCGATCGAGGCCGTCAGGTCTGATGCTCCAGAAGGAATAATTGCCGCTGTGCCAACGGGGTCAGCACGGGCGGCCTCCATGATCGGAAGGATTGTCGATTGCGTCGTGTGCCTGAATATCCGGGAAGGGCATTCCTTTGCCGTGGCCGACGCCTACCGTCACTGGCACGATTTAAGCGACGCTGAAGTGCTCCAATATCTTGAAGATGCACAGGAGAAGCGACTATTCTAGCCTGCCAGGAGCCCACCGACCTTCCGGGAAAGGGCGTCTGCATCTGATTCCCGGGTCTCTCGTCTTATCTCCATCAGGACGACATCATCCCTTGCCTTTATCTCATCAAGGAGAGCCGGACCGCTGATGGCAATCGTTGCGAGGCAAGGTACCGAAGAGTCCAAGACACGGTTGACCAGGGTACAAAACATCCCTGACAGGCATTCCATCTTTCCGATCTCGTCTATGACAATGATACCTGTTCCGGGTTCGAATAGTGATAGTTCATCTAGAAACGCTTCAAATGACTCCACATCGACACCGTATTTCCCTACACGGTACCGGCCACCTGTTTCGACGTGTGAAAGGACCTGTCTTCGGCCATCAAGACTCACGAGCTCAAACCCAGTGCGAATACCGCCTTTTTTTATCTCTTTCGTGAAAAATCCCCTGGGATTGTGTTCGCCGAGTGTTTCAAGGATCTTTTCGACAACCGTGGTCTTGCCGCTCCCGGGCTTTCCAGTTACGAGGAGGTTTTTTTCTCTCATGAAAAAACACTCTTGAAAAACTAATTTGGAATGGAAAGATGGATATTATCGCTTTTTCGTAGAAGTTTTAGCCAGAAAGAGGAGAATACAGATCCCAAAAAGGACAGTATGTGGCATCAACCCGGCCGCCTGATGAGATCCCGTCCCGGTCCCTGTGTCAGTCATCTCCGGCGTTTCAATACCTGCCGGCGTCTCCACCACCTGCTCTACCCCTGTTTCATAGCCTTTACTGTCCAATGAAGGCTCTTCCGCTTCATTCCCACCCGGTGAGACCCCTGCCAACGCTTCCAGGGCACGCAATTTCTGTTCCCTGGCAGGATCAAACAGGGGATTTGCTGCCAGTGCCCGGTCATACATCGCAACCGAATCCTCAATGGCCCCCATGTGGTACAACGCCTCCCCTTCCAGGAAATATGCCTCGTACTCTGCAGGATCAAGTTTTGTTACCTGCCGAAAGGCTTCCTGTGCAGCCGGGTAATAGCCAAGTTCCATGAGGAGTTCACCCCTTCCCGTCCAGACACGTTTATTGTAGGGATCAAGTGTGACCGAGGCGTTATACGCTTCCAGCGACTCCTCGTAACGCCCCTCTTCATAATATTGCCTCGCGTGGAGATAGCTGGTGTATGCATCGTCTGCGTGCCCGTCTGCCCCCGAAGTGCCCACGTTTCCTGAACCGCCGGTATAATCCGATGTATCTGATGAATCCTCTGAGCCCGGATCATCGCCGCCGCTGAAATCGGAGTACCACGAACTGTCGGTGACATCCCAGCTGTCAGATGAACTGTCTTCATCACCTGATTCCCCATCCACACTCTCTCCAGCGACCCCGCCAGAGTCGTCACCCTGGCCTGAATTGCACCCGCAGTCGTCCGCCGCAGCGGGGAGCCACAGAGATGCAAGGAAGAAGAGTACTGCACATATCCTGATCCATGCCGGCCTCATAGCACTGGACCCATATATGAGATATGGAATTTTAACCTTGCTGTTTGGACGGGTTTTTTCCTGCACCGGTTAAGAAGAACCGGTTGTACGAGAGATCCTGAAGGATCATGAAAACAAAAAACCCACAAGATTCTCATCGATAAACATGCATACACAATGGTGCAGCCATTATCGCATTGACCACCAATGATCGCTGTGCGGTCATGTGCAAAGAATTAGAATACCACGGGCATTCTGCTTGAAAAAAGAGGACTGGTACTGGTGGGATTTTACACGCTTTTTCGTAAGAGCATGGCAATGAACCGGGTATCGGTGCTGCTCGCCATACTTTTTGGCCTTGCCTCCGCCGGCGTCTTTTTCCTGGACCTTCATATCCCGGTGGGAGGCGGACTCCTCCTGGAGCCGAGCGAGATTTTTGTTACGCTGGGTTCGGCGCTTTGCGGGCCCACAGGCGGGCTCATCATCGGGTTTTTGCAGGGGATCGTCTATGCCCCCGAGAGGAACATTCCCGCCCATATGTTTGCGGCCTTCCTCTGGGGTCTCTGGTACGCGTTTTTCTGGAACTGGAGCCTGAAGATGCCGTACCCCAAGATCTCGCGGGTCATTGTCTGGACCCTCACTGTTCCGCTCTATTATTACGTTCTGCTCCTGCCACTCCACGTCTTCATCTATGCATCATATACCCTTGATACCCCGTTTCTCTCCACCTATCTTGTTGTGGCATCCGGGGTAGTTCCTGAAATGATTGGGACCATCATCGCAACCGATATCCTCCTGATCATTCTCCTCGAACGATATTCGGCGCCAGTGAACCTGCATGACTGATATATTCCTGCCCGGTTACCGCATGACCATCTGTACCGCCTTCCTGTATTTAGCGATGATTGCGAAGGCGATAGGTTTTCCAACCCAGACTTTTTCCCCGGTTATCGAACGCAGCCGGCTGATCTCGCCCAGTTCCTGCAGGGCGCGTACAGCGGTCTCATCCGCGAGAAAACAGCTGTCGGCTACGGTCGAATCGAAATAGAAGAGAATGGGGATCTTCAGGCGGTCCCGGATATCCTTCGGGAGTGACTCTCCCATCCTTACAAGAACGTCCCGGTCGAACAGGTACTCTTCACCACCCTTTGTCAGGGAAGCCGGTGACTCTTCAGAGAGCAGGGCCGAGAGTGTCTTCCTCCCGGCTACGACTGACTCGTTGATCTCTCGGATCTCAAGGCCCATCCATCTCTTCATGACCGATTCGTCGGATATATGTGGTCGGTTATCCACAGGTCTCCACCTCCTGCATTGGAACATACATTAACCGTATCTTCTGATATGATACTGCGATCCCGAGTGCCATCCCTAATCTCTCCTCCAGAGTTCATTTTCAGAAATTTCTCTTCGGCAATGTGGGCACAGGTATACGGCAGACGGCCTGTCCGGCCCTTTCACTTCACCCTCCCCCACCTGTCTCTTCAGCTCTGCAGTAAACCCTGAAGCGAGAAGACCTGCAGGAAGGGCAAAGATGCCGATACCGATGAGCGTGATCGCACCACCGAGAACCTTTCCGGCAGGCGTGACGGGGACCATATCGCCATACCCAACTGTTGTGAGAGTGACAATTCCCCACCACATGGTGGCGGGAATACTCGAGAAGAGATCCGGCTGGGCAGGGTGTTCGATCTCGAACATGAGGGTGGATGATGCTATAAGTGCGATGAAGAGGACCGCATATGCAGTAAAAAGGGTATTTCGCTGTGATTTTATGACACGGATGATGAGGTTGATAGACTCAGAGTACCGGACCAGCTTGAACAGACGAAAGACACGGAGCACGACAAGCCCTGTCAGATTTATACCGACAATCACTTCCAGGTAGAATGGAAGCACTGCAAGGAGATCGATTATTGCGAATGCTGTAACGGCCCATTTCAGACGTCCGGCAACCGGTGAAGAATAGCGGGGGTCAGTGGTACACGACCATAACCGGAGCGGATATTCGATGGAGAAGACGGTCATGCTGAAGAAGAAGAGGATCGAAAGGAGGATATGATAATTATCCTGCAACTGCGGGACGGTTCCAAGGATCATCACGACAATCGAGATCAGAATTACGACAGTGATAAACGCATCAAAGAGATAACTGGCCGAATCTCCTGGCTTTGCCGGTTCCAGGATCTGGTACAGGCGCATCCTGAAGGCGGATGTATCCATGTGATCTGAATGTGAGCGTGACACCAATTAACCTGCGTGTCTGATCTTCCATCTGCCAGGTACTGAATGTTCATTATTGTGAGTGATACAGACGGGATCGCCGGCAAAATGTTATTTACCGGGTATGGGCATACGGGAAATGTACAATGGACCTTATATCACTCATGGGTTTTGCCGCCCTGGTCATCGTGGGGGTCGCACTTGTTGTATTTGTCGTGAAGGTTGTATGGGCACTCCTCCCTGCCGCCATCGTTGCTGCCATCGTCTTCATCTTCACGGCAAGCATGTGGTGGGCAGGAGTTGCGTTTCTCGCGGTCATTGTCCTTTCGCTGCTTGCCAAACTGGTACGGTAGCCTGCACCGTACATGGCCGGAGAGTCAGGGGATAATCTGTTCAGAAGAGAGATGGGCTCGCTGAGATTCGAACTCAGGACCTCCGCCATGTCAAGGCGACGTCATAACCAGCTAGACCACGAGCCCCAATTCGAGGATTGTGCGCGTACAAGGTGGGCTCACACAGTATAAAATAATTCTCTTTTTTGGGTTTTCCGCCTGATCAGCAGGTTCGCGAACCAGGAGAGAGAAAGGAAATGAATGGAGGGGCCTGATGCCACAAAACGAATCCATGGCAGATTACCGGGTACAAGTATAACAGAAGGCAGGACCTGCTTTCTGGTGCAGACCATCTGCCCGGATCGCGATATACTGGCCAGGGGAGTGATGGACAAATCACCCTGGTATTCCGGGCAGTGGACTGGTTCCCCATATTCTTCACATGGAGGCGAATCGGGAAATCTATCATTGTGTGAAGAGTTCCTTCGAACACAACGTGGCCGGATGAAACGACATCACATTCCATGACCAGGAAGGCGTCGGCGGGATTTTTCGGGATATGGTTCGTTTATTCGAACAGGCTGATGAAAAAAAGGGTATCAGATCAATTTGTCAGATATCTTTGCAAACTTCGCGGTATAGATCCCCGGCATCGAGCGTATCTCGTCCATCATCCCGGATGAGACCTCTGAATCGACGTTCAGGACCATTATGGCCTCTTCACCGGGATTGATGCGGCCGACCTGCATTCCGGCGATGTTGACGTCGCCTTTTCCAAGGATGGTGGACGCACGACCGATAACCCCCGGTTTATCGAGATGGCGCGAGATTATGACGTATCCCTCTGGGATCATGTCCATCGTATACCCTCCGATAGCAACGATGCGGCTCCGGCCCTTCATGAATACGGTACCGCTCATCGTCTCCTCCATCCGGTCTGTCTTTATCTTCACGGTTAACAGGTTCTTGAACCCGCCGGACTCCCGGGTAGTGGTCTCCGAAAAAGCTATACCCCTCTCTCCTGCAATGTACTCTGCATTGACAATGTTTACGGGGACCTGCAGGATGGGGTCCAGGAGACCTTTCAATGCCATGCGGGTGATGAAACGGCTGTTATTCCCCAGGTTTGAGAGGTCTCCCCCAAAGACCAGTTCCACCTTCTCCGTTCTTCCTTCCACGAGCTGGGTGAGGAAACGCCCCATCTTTTCAGCAAGGATGGCATATGGCTCGACAGTCTCCTGCTGATCAGCGGGCACAATGGGTGCGTTCACGATGTACTTCGCAGAACCACCCCTGAGGACCGCGATGCACTGCCTGGCGATTGAGACTGCGACATTCTTCTGTGCCTCAACAGTGCTGGCACCGAGATGTGGGGTCGTGATTACCGAATCAAGTTCCAGCAGGGGAGAGTTGAGAGGCGGTTCTTCCTCGAAGACGTCGAGAGCCGCACCGGCAACTTTTCCTGATTTCACCGCTTCATAGAGGGCTTTTTCATCAATTATTCCGCCCCGGGCGCAATTGATGATCCGCACGTTGTCCTTCATGGTGGAGATGGTCTTTTCGTTGATGACATGCTTTGTCTCCTTGATAAGCGGTGTATGGACGGTTATCACATCCGATACCCTGAAGAGCTCCTCAAGTGAGACCGCCTCGACACCGATCTGTGCGGCCTTGTCCCTGGTGATGAAGGGATCATATCCTACGATATGCATACCGAGCGCCGATGCACGTTTGGCAACCTCCCTTCCGATCCTGCCAAGGCCCACGATCCCGAGTGTCTTCTCATTCAGCTCCACACCCATGAACTTCGATCTCTTCCATTCCCTGCTCTTGAGCGAGGCGTTTGCCTGGGGGATATTTCTCGCCAGTGAGAGCATCATTGCCATGGTATGTTCCGTGGCGGCAAGCGTGTTTCCTTCCGGTGCATTGGCAACGATGATACCCCTGCGGGTGGCGGCATCCATATCTATGTTGTCCACTCCAGCCCCCGCCCTTCCGATGAACCGGAGCTTCTTTCCGGCTTCTATCACCTTTGCCGTCACTTCAGTACCGCTGCGGACGAGGAGTGCATCATAATCCCCGATCTTCCTTACCAGCTCATCCTCTTTGAGATCCGTCAGCACATCTACTTCGTACTCCCTGCGAAGGATCTCCAGGCCTTCTTCTGCCAGCGGATCACTGACAAGTATTCTCGTGCTCACAATAAAACCCACATATATTCGGCATCGTACGTATTGAGGGTTTTCTTCAGCCATTCGTGAAGTGATCCCAAGACCACGGTGAAAGAGAGAAGAGACTCAAATGGATGATAATTTATTAAGCACATGAAGAGTGAGATATAAGTGGTGCGTGCATGAAACAGATGCCGGATATTCTGTGGCTTGAGGAGATCAGGAAAGAGGATATTGCCGCTGTAGGCGGCAAAGGTGCATCTCTTGGAGAGATGTCTGCGATAGGGCTTCCCGTCCCGAAGGCATTCGTGGTGACGAGTCATGCATTCAGGCGGTTTCTGGTCGAGGAGAATCTTGAAGACGTCATATTCAACGACCTGGAAAAACTCGACGTCGATGACAGTGATGCGCTCGAAGCGGCCTCAAATCGTGCGAAGAAAGCGATAATGGGTGCCAGGATGCCGGGTTCTATCACGGATGGTATCCGCAAGGCCTATAAAAAGATGGGTGGATCCAGGCTCATTGTCGCGGTTCGATCAAGTGCAACAGCCGAAGACCTCCCTGATGCCAGTTTTGCGGGTCAGCAGGAGACCTATCTCAATATAAAAGGAGAGAGAAATCTTCTGGATGCGGTCAAGAAGTGCTGGGCTTCGCTCTACGGCGCCAGGGCCATTTATTACCGCTCAAAACAGGGTTTCGACGACAGGAGTGTAAATATCGCCGTTGTCGTGCAGGAACTCATTCACTCCGAGAAGGCAGGGGTGATGTTTACATCGCACCCCGTGACGGGAGAACCCTTAAGCATCATCGAGGGATCGTGGGGCCTTGGCGAGGCGGTTGTATCAGGCTCTGTTTCACCCGATAAATATGTCTTTGATAACAGGTCCGAAAAAGTGGTTGACAGGCTTATAGCCACGAAAAACATCGAGATCGTATCGGACGGGGAAAACGGTACCAAGGTCGTCGATGTCGGGGAAGACCGCCGGGATGCGCCGGTCTTATCCGACGACGAGGTGAGCCGCCTCGCATCATTCGGAAACATTGCAGAGACCCATTACGGGGTGCCCCAGGATGTCGAGTGGGCGATCGTCGGTCATGATATCTACATACTCCAGTCACGGCCGATTACCACAATCGGATCCGCAGGTTCTTCCAGGGAATCATCTTCAGGTGATTCAGGGGAGGTTATCGTGCAGGGACAGGGCGCATCGCCGGGAGTCGCATCTGGTAAGGTGGTCATCGTCCGGGACATAAAAGATTCCGGAAAAGTGAAAGAAGGCGATATACTTGTCACAAAGATGACCAATCCCGACATGGTGCCGGCAATGCGCAGGGTTGCCGCTATCGTCACCGATGAAGGAGGTATGACCTGCCATGCAGCAATCGTCAGCAGGGAGCTCGGCACTCCGGCTGTTGTCGGAACCAGGAACGCAACCACTATCCTCAAACCGGGGCAGATGATCACGGTGGACGGGGAGAAGGGCCTGGTCTTTGATGGAGCAATTAAGACCCCCGAATCACATGTTGAATCTCCCGCCGCAGCGGGAACCACTACTGGCCTGATCACTGCAACAAGTGTGAAGGTGAACGTCTCCATACCCGAGGCTGCCGGACGTGCTGCAGCCACGGGGGCCGACGGTGTGGGGCTGCTCCGCATCGAACACCTGATTCTCGGACTCAACCGAACTCCGGGCTGGTTCATCGCGAACGGAAAAGAGGAGGAATTCGTCCAGGAACTCTATAACGGGATCAAGATTGTCCTCGACGCATTCTATGGCAAACCGGTCTGGGTAAGGACTCTCGATGCACCAACTGACGAATTCAGGAACATGGCGGGCGGGGAGAGTGAACCATCCGAACACAACCCGATGCTTGGCTGGAGAGGGATCCGGAGGGATCTCCAGTCCCCTGAACAGTTCAGGCTCCAGGTTGAGGCATTCAAACGGCTTTGGGAACAGGGGTACGACAACCTGGGTATCATGTTCCCGATGGTCTCACATCCACAGGAATTCATCGGGGCCAGGAATATGATGCGGGAGTGGGGAGTTGATGTCGAGAAGGTAACACTGGGGATCATGATAGAGATCCCAAGCAGCGTTCTCATGATCGAAGACTTCATCAGGGCCGGGATCAGGTTCGCCTCATTCGGCACAAACGATCTCATTCAGTACACGCTTGCCATAGACAGGAACAACGAGAACGTGGCTTCCATGTACCAGCCGAAACACCCGGCTGTGCTTGCCCTTATTGACTCCGCAATCCGCGTATGCCGCACACATGGGATCGAATGCTCGATCTGCGGACAGGCAGGATCAGAACCCCCGATGGTCCGTTGGCTTGTTGAACATGGAATAACGAGCGTTTCGGCCAATATCGATGCTGTCGTAAAGATTCGCGAAACCGTTGCCCGGACCGAACAGAGGATTATTCTTGAAGCTGCAAGAAAAGCCTGAACCGCCAGTTTCAGGGGATAGACACCCAATTTTTATCAGAAACAGGGATACGAAGCTCCCGGTTCAGATAACGTGAGATCATGAACGATAAGGGCTGCAGCGAGGAGACACTTTTCGAATTTCTCTCCGGGAAGAAAGGGGAGGATATGGATCCGTCACGCATCCTCTCCTCCATGTGCACAGCGCCCCATCCTGTAGCTGTCAGGGCGCATATGATGTTCATTGAGACAAATCTCGGCGATCCGGGACTTTTTCGGGGGACCTCGTCGCTCGAACAGATGCTTATAGGGCGCCTGGGAAGCCTCTTTTCTCTGCCGGAAGCCTCGGGATATGCAACTTCGGGGGGGACCGAATCGAATATTCAGGCCCTCCGGATGGCAAAGACGCTGGCTGAGAAGGGCCATCCCAATGTTGTATTGCCTGAATCCGCGCATTTTTCATTCAAAAAGGCATGCGATATTCTCTGTATGGAGATGAGGGCTGTCCCGGTCGATGATGAATTCAGGATCGACATTGAATGCGCCAAGGAGGTGATCGATGACCAGACCTGCTGCCTTGTCGGTATTGCCGGGACAACCGAATACGGTGTTGTCGACCCGATTCCCGCACTTTCAGATATCGCTGTTGATTCGGGGATATTTCTCCATGTCGATGCAGCGTTCGGAGGGATGGTCCTTCC